>DASZRZ010000122.1:0-4973 GCA_035548935.1 Terriglobales bacterium | reverse complement strand
GGCGTGCTGGGCGGATTGCCGATGACGGGAGTGATTGTCCGCAGCGCGACCAACGTGGCGGCAGGAGCGCGCACCCGCCTGTCGGCGATTCTTCACGGGGTATGGCTGTTGTTGATGGTGGCGGCGCTGCCCTTTGTTTTGCGCATGGTTCCCACGGCGGCCCTGGCCGCAATTCTGGTTTACACGGGTTACAAGCTGGTGAATCCACAGAACGTAAGGCGCCTGGTTCAATATGGGGGTTTGCCGGTGGTGATTTACTTTGCCACGCTGGTGACGATTGTGACGGTGGATCTGCTGAAGGGGATCCTGGTCGGCCTGACGCTGTCGCTGTTCAAGATTGTCTATGCCCTCACGCACATGAAGATAGAGGTCCGCAAGAATGAGGCCGGAAACCGGATGGATGTGACGCTGAGCGGCGCGGCGACGTTCATCCGGCTGCCCACGCTTGCCGATGCCCTCGAAGGGATTCCCGCCGGAGTGGAGACGCATATTCACTTCCAGAAATTGGACTACATCGATCACGCATGTCTGGATGCGATTGCGAGCTGGGAGCAGCAGCGAATCCAGAAGGGAGCATTGGTGTTTGTGGAATGGGATGAACTGATGGGCAAATATTACAGCCGTAATCAGTTTGTAAAACAGCAGGGCAGCGGTCAGCGGCGTCCCGTGATGGCAGCGGGAAACTCTCACTAAGCGAAGGAAATCACATGTTCCCGATTCGCAAAATTCTGGCGCCCGTGGACTTTTCCGGGCGATCGTTAGACGCGGCGAACTACGCGGCCAGCATGGCTGCACGATTGGGAGCCGAGCTTACCGTGCTTCATGTACTGCCGCCGCTGGCCGCTGAATTTTCCATGGTAGAAGTGGCCCCCGGGAGCGAGGGCGGCCACAGCGCCGAACACGTGACACGGGTGCGCGAGGCACTACAGGAGGTTGCCACTTCCGAAGCTGGATTACGGGTGCAGCGGATTGTGGCGGAGGGCGATCCGGCGGCGCAGATTGTGCACGCCGCGCACTTGCAGAGCGCCGACCTGATTGTGATGCCGACGCATGGAGGCGGCACGATCCGCAATTTTCTTCTGGGATCGGTGGCGTCCAAGGTGTTGCACGATACGGAGTGTCCGGTGTGGACGGGTGTCCAACTGGAAAGCCACTCCGGCAGCTTTGCAATCGGGCACGTATTATGCGCGGTTGACCTGGGTCCACGCAGCACCGATGTGTTGTGCCGGGCCGCGGCCCTGGCGCGGCACTTCGGCTCCCGCCTTACGGTGTTGCATGTTTCGCCCCGGCTCAGCTATGGCGAGGGGGAAGCCATGGGCGAAGATCTTGAGCGTCAACTGGTGGAGCAATACCGCGAACGCCTGAAGACGCTGGCGGAGGACACGCACTCGACGGGCGAACTGATGGTGGAATCCGGAGAAGCAGCGAAGAAGGTGGCCGAGGTGGCGGGGCGTACCGGCGCCGATCTGGTGGTGATCGGACGAGGAGCAATTGCGGGACGCACGGGCCGGTTACGCGCTACTTCGTATGCCATTATCCGGCAGTCGCACTGCGCGGTTTTAAGCGTTTAGGTTTGTCCGCCCCTGCGGAGCTTACCGCCGGGAATGCCGGGGGTTCGAAGGAAGTTCGGAAAACAGAGACTTCCATTTCTCTTAAGAAACCTCAAAGACCAGAAGAGCCCGGTTCCGGCCCGGGCCCTTCTTTTTTACCGTCTTCTTGTCAGCGCCTTTGGTAGCGCTGAATTTTTCCTACAGGATATAGCGCGAGAGATCCTGATCCTTCACGATGTCGGTGAGGGCTTTGCTGACGTAAGCGGCGTCGATGGTGACGTTCTTGTCGGTCATATCGGGAGCGTTGAAGCTGATGTCGTCGAGCACCCGCTCCATGATGGTGTGCAGGCGGCGCGCGCCAATATTCTCGGTGCCTTCGTTAACCCGGAAAGCGAAGTTGGCGATGGCATCGAGTGCGTCGGGGGTGAAGTTGAGCTTGAGGTTTTCGGTATCGAGAAGAGCGATGTACTGCTTCACGAGCGAAGACTTGGGCTCGGTGAGAATCTTGATGAAATCCTCGACCGTTAAAGATTGGAGTTCGACGCGAATCGGAAAGCGGCCCTGTAATTCGGGGATGAGGTCGCTGGGCTTGGAGACGTGGAATGCGCCGGCGGCGATGAAAAGGATGTGTTCGGTGCGCACCATGCCGTAGCGGGTGTTGACGGTAGTGCCTTCGACGATGGGCAGGATGTCGCGCTGTACGCCTTCGCGGCTTACATCGGGGCCGTGTCCGCTTTCGCGTCCGGCGATTTTGTCGATCTCGTCGAGGAAGATGATGCCCGATTGTTCGGCGCGCTCGACGGCCGTGCGGGTGACCTGATCCATATCGATCAGGCGGTGTTCTTCTTCCTGCACCATATATTCGAAGGCCTCGCTGACCTTCATGTTCCGCTTCTTGGTGCGCTGGCCGAAGAGGTTGGGCAACATGTCCTTGAGATTGATGTCCATCTCCTCGGTGCCCTGGTTGGAGACGATCTCAAAGGCGGGAAACGATTTTTCGCGAACTTCAATCTCGACCATGCGTTCATCGAGCTTGCCCTCGCGGAGCTGCTGGCGCAGCTTTTCACGGGTGCGCGCGGTGGAGTCGTCTTCGGCAGACTCCAGCACCGGGGCCAGCACCGGGGGCGGAGCAGGGGCGTCGGTCGGGCGGCCCGTGCCAAAACCGGCGGGCGCGGCGGGAGGCAGAAGCAGATCGAGCAGCCGCTCCTCGGCATTAAGCTCCGCTTTGTCGGAGACGTCTTCCAGCTTCTCTTCGCGCACCATGTCGACGGCAATCTCGACGAGATCGCGGATCATGGACTCCACGTCACGGCCAACGTAGCCGACCTCGGTGAACTTGGAGGCCTCGACCTTCAGGAACGGGGAGTTGGCAAGCTTGGCGAGGCGGCGGGCGATTTCCGTTTTGCCCACGCCGGTGGGCCCGATCATGATGATGTTCTTGGGGATGACTTCGTCGGCCATTTCCGCCGGGAGTTTCTGGCGGCGCATGCGGTTGCGCAGGGCGATGGCGACAGCCCGCTTGGCGTCTTTTTGTCCGACGACGTACTTGTCGAGTTCGAGGACGATCTCGCGAGGCGTCAGCTCATCGAGCACGATCTGTTCTTCTTCCGTGGTTTGGGGTAGATAAAGAGCCATGATGCGTTATCCGGTTGCTGCCGCTTCGCCGCTGGCGAAGCAGGCTGGAGTTACATTTCTTCGATGGTAAAGGTGTCGTTGGTATAGATGCACATTTTGCCGGCGATCCGCATGGCCTCCTCGGCGATCTGGCGGGCCGGCATTTCGGTATTGATGATGAGGGCCTGGGCCGCGGCCTGCGCGTAGGGACCGCCGCTGCCGATGGCGGCGATGCCGGAATCGGGCTCGATGACATCGCCCGCGCCGCTGATGAGAAAGGTTTGAGTCTCATCGGCGACCAGAAGCAGGGCTTCGAGATGACGGAGGGCCTTATCGGTACGCCAATCCTTTGCCAGTTCCACGGCGGCGCGTCCCAGATTGCCGTGGTACTGCTCCAGCTTGGACTCAAAGCGGCTGAAAAGGCTGAAGGCGTCGGCGGTGGAGCCGGCAAATCCGGCGAGAATGCGGTTGTTGTAGAGGCGGCGAATCTTGCGGGCCGTGTGTTTGATGACCGCGTCGCCGAGGGTGACCTGTCCGTCGCCGGCCATTACGACTTTTCCGTCGCGGCGTACGGAGAGGACGGTGGTGGAGCGAATCTTTACCCTGGTCTCGCTGCTCTTCGGCGTAGCAAGGCGTCCGGATTTTTTCGAGGAGGAGTGCAAGTCTTTCATTGGGATCGGGTCAAGCTCAGAGAATCGGTTCCAAAGACCCGGGCATCAGGTCTGCTTTGATCCTGTTTCTTCCTGACAACGATTATACCAGTGGTTTTTGCTCAAGCTGCCGCCGCTCAACGGGTTGGGGCAGGAGAGACCTCGATTTTCAGGGCATTGATGATGATCCCCGCGGCTTCCGCGGATGCGGCCTGATCGCGGCCCAGGCCCCATCCCAGTTGAAGCAGGTGCGCGAGGGGCGCTCTCTGGACGACGCCGGAGAGGCGGATGGTGTCTCCGCGGGCAAGTTCGACGCGATTTCCGGCGGAGTCAATCGCATGAACGGTGGCAGGTATGGTGACGAGGATCTCCTGCCCCACGGTGCCCACCCAGACGGCTTGCTTGCTGGCCTTGCCGGTGATCTGGACATCCCGCAAAGTGATGGGAGAACCGATATAGGACTCTTTTTTGTTCGAGAGCAGTTCGGCGACCGTAATGGGGCCGCTTTGAAGCTTAACAGCGGAAGTCCGGGGGATGGGCGTGGGCTGAGGCTGCTGACCCCAACTTGAGGCGAGCAGGGGCGTAAGTAAAAGGAGCTTCGCGAAGTCGCGGGCGCGCATGGAGTTCATTTTATGCCGCCAATCAGGATACAGTCCGGATGATGTTGCGGTCCGGATGATAAGGTCATGATCAGTGTAGCGCGTGCGGAAATATTTGGCCTGCCAGTTGGAAGTATTTATGCTCCGCGACCAGCAGAACCGGCGCAAGCTCAGAAAGCTCGGTTGGCGGGTGTGTATCGTTTGGGAGTGTGAAGTGAAAGAGTTGGAGGCGTTAAGCCTCCGGCTGGCACGGTTTCTTGAAGCGCGCGGTAGAACGAATGTCCAGAAAGGAAGCTAGCAATTTATACTGCTCTCCGCCTATGAGTGTGATTGTGATTATTCCAGCCGCGGGGTTGGGAACGCGGATGTCGGGCGGGACGGCACAGGGCAAAGCCGGTTCGCGCGGTTCCGTTTCCAAGCAGTTTACCGAGCTCGCGGGAGTTCCCATCCTGTTGCATACGCTGCGCAAGTTCACCTCGCATCCGCAGGTGAGCGAGATTTATGTGGCGCTGCGCGCATCGGAAATGGCGCCCTTCCAGAAGCGGCTGCAACAAGAGAAG
>DASZRZ010000121.1:0-7950 GCA_035548935.1 Terriglobales bacterium | reverse complement strand
GGGTCATCGTGCTGATGGGCTGGCAGTTCCGTATCCCACTGATGCGGGGCGATTCGCTGGGAACCTTTGTCGCTCCGAACGCGGCCTTGTGTTTCATCCTTTGTGGCACAGGCATTCTGCTCTGCGGCTCTGAGCGCAGCTTGTTCCGTAACCTGAGCGCGGGAATCGGTGCCCTGGTCGCGGCATTCTCCCTGGCCACCCTCGCCGAGTATCTACTCAACATCAACCTGGGAATCGACACTCTGTTTTTCGCCCACAGGATGTCCGACTGGAGCCTGCGCGTACCCGGACGCTTCGCCATGAATACGGCCTTTTCCTTCGCCTTCGCGGGCCTGAGTCTTTGTGCAATGCGCGGCAAGGCCGGAAAGCTGTTTCCGGAGATTTGTGCCGTCGGCGTGATCATGGTTTTTTATCTCAGTTCGCTGGGCTATCTTTTTTCCGCATCGCTGCTATATGGAAGGGTCATGGCCCTACCGACCGTTGTCATGGTTGGAGTGCTGGGCTTCTCCCTTCTCTTTACCGCATCCGCAGATTTGGCTTCTGGAATTCTGATGAGTCCCTATGCGGGAGGAATCCTTTCGCGGCGGATCATCACCTCGATTGTCATCCTGATGCCCGTAATCGGACTGGTGTGGTTGAAGGTACAACAGTTCAATTACTTCGCTCTCGATTTTGGCTTCGCCCTGTTTATGCTGGTGACCGTAACGGTTTTCACGGTTCTCACGCTGCGGACGGCAACGGTATTGAATCACCTCGACAGGAAGCGGCGTGAAACCGAAAGCGCCCTGATCCGCAGCGAAAAACTTGCCGCCGCCGGACGCATGGCCGCCACGGTTGCCCATGAAATCAACAACCCGCTGGAGGCGGTCGGAAACCTGCTCTTCCTGCTCCAGTCGGAAAGCCTCTCCGATCAGCTACGCCGCCAGTATGTACAAACCGCCGAACAGGAATTAAACCGCGTGGCGGCAATCGCCCGGCGCACTCTGGGCTTCTATAAGGACACCGCCAAACCTTCTACCCTGGATGTTTGCGAAGTCATCCAAAGCACCCTGGGAATTTATGAAGGACGCATAGAGCGCAAAAATATAACCGTGCGCAAGTCCTATCCTGAAAATTGCGCACTGTTCGCCCCGGAAGGAGAGCTTCGCCAGGTAATTGCCAACCTCATCTCCAATGCCATTGATGCCCTTCCCCCCCAGGGCGGACAACTCGATATAGCCGTCGAGGGCGAAGATCACTTCCTTAACATCACAATTGCCGACAATGGTCACGGCATCAGCGATCTTCATATCAACCGAATCTTTGAACCCTTCTTTTCCACCAAGGATGAAGTTGGAACCGGACTGGGACTCTGGATCTCCAGGGAACTGGTCGCCAAAAATGGTGGCATCATCACGCTTAAAAGCTCCCAGGAGCCTGACCGCCATGGAACCAGCTTTACCTTGAAGTTCCCCCTCGGCCATGCCCAGCGCGAGCTTCATCCCATGCAATCCGCGGGGACCGCCACGCCATCGTCTCTCCGGCAATGACTGCAATCACCTCAATTGATTGATTTTCAAGCCTAAACTGACCCTTGAGCCCGTTCCCCCGCCTGACCAACCCCCAGGCCCCAGTACACCTTTGATTGCCGCCGTTGGTAATCTGAGTACCGTACTTTGATACAAAGCCCCTTCTGGGCCTACAATAAGAAAAGCTCACAATAGAGTCGAACTTCGATCGCGCCAGCGAACGCGGATTCAGGCCAACACGTGAGCTAAACAGGAGAGTACACATGAAGAAGTTGTTTATGCTGATGTTCGCCGCTGTGTTGACCCTTTCCATGACTGCGTTCGCGCAGGAAAGTGGCTCCACCGGCACTGCCCCAACTCACAAGCACATGAAGAACAAGAAGAAGGGCAGCAAGAAAAAGGGCGAAGCCGACGCACCGGCTCCCAGCACAACCAAGTAGTATCCCTGGTGTATAAAGCCCCGGCGGTTGCGCTGGGGCTTTTTTATTTCCCCGGCCTTCCCTCTCGCAACCTCCGCCTTCCTGCTTGCAACTTGCAGCCACAGGCCGGAAACTGTTTCCATGCTCGCAAATTATGCGTTGCGGGTGGAGGACTCGCGTGGAAGGCGGCACTCCGAACCACCGCATCCTTACCGCAACGACTTCCAGCGCGACCGTGACCGCATCATTCATGCCCGCGCCTTTCGCCGCCTGGAAAATAAAACCCAGGTCTTCACGCGCCGCTACTCCGATCACTTCCGCAACCGCCTCACCCATACGATTGAGGTTGCCCAGATATCCCGCACCATCGCCGGCCAGCTCGCATTGAACGTAGACCTCGTCGAAGCTCTCGCGCTGGTGCACGACTTCGGACATCCGCCCTTTGGTCACGCGGGGGAAAAGGCGCTCGATACCGCCATGCGGGAGCACGGCAGCTTCTTCGATCACAATCTGCACGCGCTTCGTATCGTGGAGGACTTTGAATCCCGCTACGCCGCCTTTCGTGGACTCAACCTCACCTTTGAAGTCCGTGAGGGCATCATCAAGCACTCCCGTGATCTCGACCCGGGGGAGTTTCCTTCCCTGAGCGAGTACCTGCTTGATCGCCGCCCTCCCCTGGAGGCCCAGCTCATTGACCTCACCGATGAGATCGCCTACGACACCGCCGATCTCGATGACGGTTACGAGGCCCGCATCCTCGCCCTCGACCAGATACGTGCTGGCATTCCTGTTTTCGATCGCTTGTATTGCGAGGTGGAAGCCATGTATCCCGATGTCCGTGAAAAGCTCAAATTCAACGAGACCCTCAAGCGCCTTCTCGACATGCTGGTCACGGATCTGATTCTCACCACCGCGACGCGCGCGCGGGAGTCCGGAGTGGAGTCGGCGGAGCAGGTTCGGCGGCACCCTTCGCGGCTGGCCGCCTTCAGTGCGGAGATGGAGCCGGTGCGCGCCCGAATCAAAAAATTTCTGTTTCGCAACTTCTACCTGAGCCCCAATCTGCAGAGTGAGAAGAATGAAGCCGAGCAGGTGATTCGCGAGCTCTTCGCCTACTGGTCGGCGCATCCCCATGCCCTGCCACCCAGCTATCGCCAACAGGCGGAGCGCGATCCGCTTCATCGCGTGGTCTGCGACTACATTGCCGGTATGACCGACGGCTTCATCCTGCAGCAGCACCAGCAGATCACCAATGGCGTCTGACGTGGTCTCCGACAGGGGCGGGCTCTCGTACTTGGGCCGAATCCGCCGCTGACTCGGCCAAAATTACCCGCACCCACCCTTTCCTACCTACCCGGCCCCGTGAGCCGAAAACCAATAGTCTTATTTATCAATAGCTTGCGAACAAATTTCCGCCCTTGAGTTTGGCAACTCATGTGATAACAGAACAGCGGAGTCGCCATACTGAGCCGCGTAGATTTATCGCGGCACGCAGCAAGGCCAACAGGCCGGGCGCTCACAAATTGGAGGAATTCCGCAATGAAGAGCCGCATTTGGATAGCGCTGCCGCTGGCGGCCACGCTGATGGTTCCGGCATTCGCACAGCAGCCCGCCACCACCACAACTTCCCAGTCCGCCGCAACCCAGTCTCAGGGCGATCAGGCCCAGCCATCCGGTGACTCGAATGCATCCCACCAGCCGCTGGTGATGGAGACTCGTGAAGGCTTCTGGGGCAAGGTCAACCCTTTTGCCCGCAAAAAGTATGTGCAGCGTCAGCTCACCCCGGTGATCGACCGCACCAACGAACTCGATCAGCTCACCGCCGCCAACAGCAAGATGATTCGCGACGTTGACAGCCGCGCCCAGGAAGGCATCAAGATGGCTTCCGCCAAGGCGACGGAAGCCAACAACAACGCCCTTCAGGCTGGAACCCGGGCGCAGGCGGCGCAGCAGACCGCCACCGACGCCAACAACCGGCTGCAAACCGTGCAGCAGGTCGTCACCAACATTGACCTGTATAAGCCCGTCACGCAGGTAGAGATTCGCTTCCGTGCAGGCCAGACCGCCCTCAGCAAGCAGGCGAAGGAAGCCCTCGATCAGCTGGCAGCTCAGTTGAAAGATCAGAAGGGCTACGTGGTCGAGGTTCAGGGATTCGCCCCGGGCCGCGGCAATGCCGGCATCGAAAGCTCCGGACGCATGGCGCAGTCCGTCGCCCGTTATCTGATTGCCAACTACGACGTGCCTCTTTACCGCATGCGGGTTCTGGGCGTGGGCAATGTTGCCACTCAGACCGCCGACGGGAAACCTAACAAGACCTCGCGTGTGGAAATCAGCCTGCTGAAGAACGATCTGGAACAGCTCAGCTCCTCGCAGCCGGTTCCGGCACAGAGCAGCAATGCGACCTCACAGCAGTAGCAACACAGTTTGGGGAAAGTAATACCGCGGAAAAAGTGCCTCCCACAAGGGAGGCACTTTTTTGCCATGGGCACTGATCTGTTTCCCTCATGCCGGATGTTTGACACCGATTTCGAGAGCCGCATAGAATCGGAACGTCAGAGGAACGGCACTCGTGCCAAGCTCTGTTCCCGCTTTGCCTGCTCCTGTTCGGTTCCAGGTTTGCCGGAATATCCATCACTTCAAAGTTGGCGGCGTAGCTCAGGTGGCTAGAGCGAGGGTCTCATAATCCCTAGGTCGTAGGTTCGAGTCCTACCGCCGCCACCAACCTTGAGTGACCCTTTTGTGGCTTGTCCACCACGCTCTCCCTTGCTCTGGAAAGCGGCTCTTGGAAGAGGTCATGGCCCTACCCGTTTTGGCATCAGCCCAAATCGACACACAGACTTACGGTCATCTGCCCCTCTTGCCGGGCCATCCGGCTTCTGCCGTGAGACTCTGAGTCTTGCCTGTTTCTCAACTTCTCAAAAAAAAGAAGAGCGCACTTCAGGCCGAAGTTGAGGTGTTCATGATGCATGATGTTTTTCCGCGGCGACAGGCAAAGCATCTCGCCGGCTGCGGTGTGCTTCTTGCCTTCTTATTCCTGCTGCTCTCACCTGCGTCGATAGCGGCGCAAAAGTCTGCCACAACCACGGATCTCGCAACGACCGATCTCGCAACCATGGAGATCGAGCAGCTCATGAACCTCAAGGTCACAACCGCTTCCCGCTTTGCGGAAAAGCAGTCCTCCGCTCCCGGCATTATGTCGGTGGTCACCAATGATGAGCTGCGGCGCTTCGGCAACATCACCCTTGGCGAGGTCTTGCAGCGCGTTCCCGGCCTTACCCGGTCCAGCCAGTACTTCACCGATCGCAGCCTTATTGCCGCGCGCGGCGACCAGACCAAAACCGCCGGGGGACACATCCTTTTCCTCATCAATGGGCGCCCCACCCGCGAGGTTCAGGAAGGCGGGATCATCTCCGACCTGCTCGAGTCCTTTCCCGTCGAGGCACTGGATCACATCGAAGTTATCCGCGGACCCGGATCCGTTCTTTACGGCTCAAATGCCTTTTCCGCCGTGGTTAACCTGATTACCCTGAAAGCCAACACCAATCAGGCGAAAGCAACCGCCCTCTTTGGAGCCGACGGAGCCCTCGCCTCTTCCCTGAACGGCACCTACAAGCACAATAATCTGAGCTTGATTGGGGCGGCCAAATTCCGCGAAGCTCCGGATTGGCCTGTCGTCTACCAGGTCCCTCCCTCGCAGCGGAACCTTCCCTTCGCTCCCCACGTGCCCAACATCCAGAATGTTTCCGTGGTGGACCGTGGCGGTGGCGGCTATCTGGGCATGAACTACAAAGGATTAAGTTTCATGACTGCCTTCACCGAATGGCAGTCCACCGCGTTCGTGCAGGGCACCGTGGGCGGAACCCGCCTTACCCGGAACTTTGCCAATCTCGGCTACGACCATAAAGCCGCCAAAAACTGGGACATGAACTTCAACTTCACCTTCACCCGCACCACCCTGGACGAAGTGCCATATCCCAGCGCCTCGCGCGACTCACGCGAGTACATCGTCGAATGGACCAACCTCATCACCCTGGGAACCAAAGACCGCCTCACCGTGGGCGCACTGTTCAACCGCATTGACGGCGTGGAGAAATTCACCGGCGTGGTCCCCAATACGATAAGCGCCCAGGGCAGCCGTCCCGGAGGCGCATTCTATGGTCAGCTCGATCACCAGCTTCGCAAGGACGTAAAGCTCATTGGCGGCTTTCAGGCCAACAAGATCGGCAGCATAGCGCTCAGCCTCGTTCCCCGGGCTGGCGTCATATGGACTCCGGCCTCATGGGCCAGCGTGAAAGCTCTCTACGGACAGGCGTTCCGCGCACCCAGCCTCGACGAAAATCTGCTCAACCGCCCCGGCATCGTGGGCAATCCCAATCTTCTTCCGGAAAAGGTCTGGAACTTCGATCTCGGACTGGAAGTTCAGGGAAGGCGCGTGCAGGCAGGCATCGATTACTTTCACAGCAAGCAAAGCAACAGCATTGTCAGCGTTGCCGGAACCCCGGCCCACTACGTGAACCTCGGTGAAGTCACATTTAACGGTGTCACCGTGGAGGGAAAGTACTACCTCCGCAGCAACTTCTTCCTGCAAGGATCGATTCTCTATCAATCCAACGAGGATGGAGCGGGACGTCGCGACGTAACGCCTATTCCGAACTTTGGCTTTAAATCCGGTATCAGCTACCAATCCCGGCGCGGGCTTACGGCCAGCCTGTTCGATGTCTCCGATGGAAGCATCAGCGGCTTTCAGAACTCCGTCAATCCTGTACAGGGCTCGCATCACGTGCTCAGCGGACATTTTCGCTACGACCTCGCGAAGCTCTTCCCCATGAGCGATAGGGGCATGGCCTTTGTGGCCCACGCCACCAACATCACCAACAGCCAGGTGTGGCTTCCCGGCTGGGGCTTTAACAGCGTCGATACCATCCCCGTGCAGCAGGGGCGCGTCGTTTATTTAGGGCTGGAGTTTTCTTTCGGCGCAAAATGATCCATACGAATTTTCCCCTCCAATATTGAGCGGGCGCAGGCCGCCAATGTTCGCCTGCCATCCGTACCCTGACCGCGCTATAATCCCTCTCCGAAAGCCCGGCTGCTCCTATGCCCGAACAGGCAGCGTTTCAAAGGAGACCTTCTTTGAGCAGATCAAGGACTTCATTCCAGCGCCGGAATCTCTTGTTCGCGCTGTGGGTTTTATTTGCGGCATCGGCGTCCGCGCCTGTGATGGCCCAGGTGGATTTTTCCGGAAGCTGGAATCAGAGTCTTCAGGAAGACTGGGCCGAGCGCGGAGACGTCGCCATTGGCGACTACCTGAACCTGCCCATCAATGAAGCCGCCCGCCTTCGCGGCGACACATGGAACGCCGAGCAGTGGACCATGGTCGAGCATCAGTGCCACGAGCATCCCGTGGATTATGCTCCGCGCGGGCCATCGCGGCTGCGCGTCACCGCCGAGGTCGATCCCATCACGCAAGGCGTCCGCGCCTGGCACACCGTTCTAAGCTACATGCTGCCTCATCGCACCATCTACATGGATGGACGCCCTCATCCCCCCGAGTGGGCGCCTCACACATGGCAGGGCTTCTCCACCGGCGAGTGGGAGGGCGACAATCTCAAGATCACCACTACCCATTTGAAAGAGGGATACTTCCGCCGCAACGGCATCGCGCGCAGCGAAAAAGCCACCATGACGGAATACCTCATCCGCAATCACAATACCCTTACCCTGCTGGCCGTAATCGAGGACCCCGTCTATCTCACCGAGCCCTTCGTCATCACCTCCGACTGGGTTTTCGATCCCGGCCTCCAGCTTGCACCGAACTTCTGCATCTACAGCGTTGAGATCGAACATCCGCGAGGATGGGTGGCCTACAACCTTCCCGGCAAAAACCGCTGGCTCAATGAATACTCGGAAAAAGTCGGAGTCCCCATGGAAGCGATCCGCGGCGGGGCAGCGACCATGTATCCCGAGTATCAGAAAACGCTCGCCACCCTGCCCCTGCCTCCCAGGCCGCGAAGCGGTGAACCGGAGAA
>DASZRZ010000120.1:0-2882 GCA_035548935.1 Terriglobales bacterium | reverse complement strand
TCTTCTCTGGCTAACACTAACCTGGTGCACTCCTACTCTTCTAAGTCTCTATTGTTACGGGCTTGAGAGTAACATGCCGCTTACGCGAGTGTAAAGAAAACCCCGCAGGCCTGGCCCCGGCCCTCTCCAGCGCACGGCATTACACCATCTCACCCCCCCACCCTCACCCACCCTTGACGAAGGCGTCCAACCCGCCCGGACCCCATGGAATCTTACGATTAGTTGCAATTTCTTGCATTTCTGCACTTCCGGAGGGCGCTGTGCACTGCCCCAAATGCGATTCTGAAAATTCCGCAATCAACCGCTTTTGCGGAATGTGTGGATCCCCATTGCCGTCGGACGAAAACGGCTCTCGCCAGACTCCCGAACACGCGGCAAGCCATCAGCGTATTGCGTCGATCACATCGTCCATCGCATCGTCGATCACATCAACGAAAGCGCGGATGCATGAGGCAGAACTTCACTCCCAATTTGCAGCGGTCGATATTCCCGCTCTATCCCGCACAAAAATAGCCGCCGAGGACATAGCAAACGATCCCCCCATCGAAATGGGAGAAGACCCCTCTCCCCTGGCGCAGATTGATCCGGAACAGGGTTATCCAGCAGACGACGAGACTACCCTGCAATCCAGACGGCAGTATTCCGTTTCAAATTCTGCTTCGTCGCCGGTCCGATCCTCACAGCAGGAACGCCCTCAGGCTACGTTAATTCATGGCCCTTCTTTCCTGGGCCTGAGCGGGGATATCGATAGCGACTCGAGCTACCTTCTGGACGAGGACGAACCAGCGAAGCGGGGAGGCTGGATGCTGGTAATCCTGGCGGTTGTCCTGGTGGGGGCGGGAGCCTTATTTATTGCGAAACGCATGGCCGGGGAACCACTGGTTTATGAAAAGCTGGTTTATAAGAAGTTGGACGACGTGCGCCACTGGGTCACGAATCTCTGGGCCAGCAACAGTCAGGCGCCGCCGCAACAGCAGAAAAACTCCGCTGCGGCCGGAAGTGTACAGAATGTCCTGCCAGTGCCTGGAACGGATTCCACAACGTCGGTTTCAGGGCAACAGCCACCCTCCGGTGAACCAGTGCTTAAGGGTGAACCAGTGCTTAAGGGTGAACCAGTGCTTCAGGTAGAGCCGCAAGCCAAGGCCGCCGCAGATCCCCCGGCCATCAACAGCGGCACCGATGAAGCGGAAGCACAGAGTTCCCTTCCCGCGACGGAAAAACCAGCGAACCTCGCGGACTCTCCACGGCAAAGTATGAAGGCAGAACTCCCTCCGAAAGATCACAGGATCTTGCGGGCTTCAGCCGCAAAAGCCGATTCTGCCCCTTCCGCTTCTTCGCGGGAGTCTCAAAACCGGGGCGATGCCATGGTGTTTGCCGGTGAGCGGTATCTCTATGGACGCGGAGTGCCACGCGACTGTAAACAGGCGCTGGAATACTTCACGGCCGGGGCCGGACAGCAGAATCCACGGGCATTGAGCCGCATGGGTTCTCTTTACGCGACGGGTACATGCGTTTCCCTGAATCGCGTAATGGCCTACAACTGGTTCAGCCGCGCCCTCGCCCATGACCGTGGCAACGCTTCCATTGAGCACAACCTGAACATGCTATGGCGCGACATGGATGCGCGGGAGCGCAAACAGGTTGTGGAACCCAACGCTAGAACCGGAACGCTGGAACCGGAACGTTAAACCTTATGTTCGTGATTCTTAACTCTTGCGTCGTGGTCTTGGCCAACGGGCTTCGACAACAGTTCCCAATCCTCCCCGCGGGCGGAAGTCTCCACGCACCTCAGCCGAGACCGGCTTGGCTGCTCGTACGACATCCTCCAGCACACGATTGACGATGTTCTCCTGAAAGATTCCCAGGTTGCGGTAGTGGAAGAGGTATTCCTTAAGAGACTTCAGTTCCAGGCAACGCTTGGCGGGGACATATCGAATCGTAATCACGCCAAAGTCCGGCAGCCCGGTCTTGGGACAAACGGAAGTGAACTCAGGCACGTCCACCACGATCTCGTAGGCAGGAAACTGATTGGGCCATGTTTCAATTTCGGGGAAGGCATAGTCGAGGCCTGCCTGGGCATGCTCATCGGTGTAACGCGGCTTACTGGTCTGTGGCTTTCTGGACATAGGCAGATTGTAGTGCAAGACAATTTTCTGGTACGGCAGGCGGTTGAAGAAGACCTGAATCGCAAGGCTGATATCAAGATAGGAAATCAGCTCTAAAATCTCAGGTCTAATATAAAAGCCGCTATGCCGAACCCATGAGGGTACTCCGCCATGGAGCACCTCCCGCGATCCCTAAGTTATACTCAAAATGAAACAAGATTCATGGCAAGACAAGGCTCAATTCTGGCAAATCCTGGCCGTAACGGACTGTGGTGGAAGGCGCTCGCGCTGATAGCGGGAGCCGTCATGGTATTCGCGGCATTTGCCTCGCGCCGGCGGGAAATTCCGGTGCACGCGGTGCGGACCTCCCGCAGCGTGATCATGGCTGCCATCGATACCGATGGCAGGGTGGAAGCTCTCGATAACTTCGAGGCTCATGCCCTCGCCCCAGCCACAGTTAAAAAAGTCTTTGTCCATCAGGGGCAAATGGTGAAGGCGGGCGAGCTGCTTTTGCGCCTTGACGATGCCGATGCCCGGGTGCAATTGGCGCGTGCCATGGCGCAGGTCCGTACGGCAGAGTTGGAGCTGGCCACATTGCAGGCTGGCGGAAGCCGCGAAGAGGTACTGACCTCGCAATCCCAGCTGGCTACCGCCAAAGCGGAGCAAGCCGCTGCCAGCCGGAACCTCGAATCCTTGCGAAGATTGCAGCAACAGGGCGCTGCCTCGCCCGCGGACGTCCGGGCGATGGAAGGCCGCCTGGCAGCCGCCAAAGCCCAG
>DASZRZ010000119.1:0-2063 GCA_035548935.1 Terriglobales bacterium | reverse complement strand
GCATCTTGACGGCGGTGATTTTCATGGTGTGCATGCCCTCTTTGCCCTTGGTAGCGGTTCCGGTAATCTCTACCTTGTGGCCGACATGAGGAGCGAGATTTGCGGTGCTCTCCGCAATATCCACCGTCTTCGGTCCCTTCTCTGCGGTGTTCATCAGTGTGAAACTGCCTTCAGCAGACTTCTGCAAACATCCGGTCATGCTGTGTTCCTTGGGGGCCGCACCAGCTTCCTGAGCTTTTGCGACAGGCGTAGTTAAAGACACCGCAAGTAATACAAGACCCGCGGCAGCAACATTTCGTATCTTCATTTTCGTTTGTCTCCTCTTCCCATTCCGAAAAGCAGCGGGTCAGGTACCCCGCTGCAGAAGAAAGTATAGTCCTCCGGGGCGTTTCCCGGTGGACAACTTCTGCAATCGATGAAATCCAGGTTGAATAAGTTGTGCGGCCGGGGAGTTGTTAAGGGAAAAATGGTGCGCCCGGCAGGAGTCGAACCTGCGACCTCTAGCTTCGGAGGCTAGCGCTCTATCCAGCTGAGCTACGGGCGCGTCCGGGTATTATACCGTGCGCGGTCCACGCACCCGCAGTCTTCTGTTTCTCTTCAGCTTTCTTCAATCTTTCCTTCGATTTCTTCCGTTGGGTCAACCTGGTGTTCGGATTCGCTTTGCAAATTCCGCGGTACAAATTACAAATACTTCATGTCATTGCAAGATGAAATCGTCCGGCTCTTCGCGATGGGAGCCGGGGCCATAAAAGATCAGACCGCCCGCGCGAAGTTTGAAGAGTTCCGCGACCTGCTGGGCGCAGGCCGCCTGCGGGCAGCGGAAAAGGTCAATGGGCGCTGGGTTGTGAATGCGTGGGTCAAGCAGGGAATCCTGCTGGGTTTCCGGCTGGGCGCCGCGGTTGAATCGCAGGCCGGAAGCCTTTCCTTTGTCGATAAGGATACATATCCTGTCCGCCATTTCAGCGTGGCAGAGAGTGTTCGCGTGGTTCCCGGAGGGTCGTCGGTACGTGCCGGGGCTTACGTGGCTCCCTCGGTCGTCTGCATGCCCCCCATGTATATCAACGTTGGCGCCTTTGTGGATGAAGGAACCATGGTGGATTCGCATGCGCTGGTGGGCTCCTGCGCGCAGGTTGGCAAGCGCGTCCACATCAGTGCGGCTGCACAGATTGGCGGCGTGCTGGAGCCGGTCAATGCCACGCCGGTCATTATCGAAGACGACGTGTTGGTGGGCGGCAACTGCGGCATCTACGAGGGAACACAGGTGCGGAGCCGGGCGGTGCTGGGAGCGGGAACCCTGCTTACACGTTCCACCCCGCTCTATGACCTGGTGCATGGAGTCATGCACCGCGCCTCCGCGGAGGAGCCGCTGGTGGTTCCCGAAGGAGCCGTGGTTGTACCGGGCAGCCGCGCCGTTTCCAAAGGGAGAACGCAACCGCCGGATGCGGCCATTGACGGTATCGTTCAGGACTGGGGAATCTCCCTGTACTGCCCGGTGATCGTTAAATACCGCGATGAAAAAACGGACCGTGGCGTTGAGCTGGAGGACATCCTGCGCTGAAGCGCCCTGGGCGAAACCTGCTTTTTTAGCGGAGCCGGGTCACGGAGTTTCCGGCGTTGTTGTTCCGTAACTTTTCCCCATGACTTTCAAGCTCGGCGTTATTTTAAAAGATCATTATTTTCAAAGATCGTTTCAAAGCTCGTCGCAGACAAGCAGTCCCGCATCACGCCAGCCATCGAGGGCGCGTATCCATATCACACGGGCGTATATGTTGCCCCACGGATAGTTGATCTGAATGGAAGAGCCGGGCCTTAAGGGAGCGCCACGATAGCGGATGCGGAATCCGCTGGGGCTGATGTCCACCATCTCGCCGCGAATGAGCGTCCTGCCGTTATCAAGGCAGAGAGTGACCATGCCAGTTGCGGGCTGCCGTTCTTCACACCTGACACCAGAAGCCGGTTTATGAATGGCAGGGATGTGCGATTGGGGTTGGGGCCGGTGATGGAGTTGCTGCGATGGATTTCTCCCCATGGGATGACGGTACCGCGACGATGCTTTGGCGGAG
>DASZRZ010000118.1:0-5710 GCA_035548935.1 Terriglobales bacterium | reverse complement strand
TCAAGTGCAGCCACCGTCTTCAATGTGACTTTTGCAATGCCAGGAGGCAGGACAGGCATTGTTCTTTGAGCAGCTGATGAAGAAGCCACAACCATTGGCTTTCCATATTCCTGGAGCGGTAGGATGCCGAAGGGAGCGAGGCCTGCGCTGCTGTCGAGGTACAGATTAAATTGCGGGACAAACGTGATGACATGGTCAATCGTGGCGAAGGTCGGAACTTCTGTCAGTGAATAGCTGTCGCCGCCATTAAGCAGGATGCTCTGAGATTCGATGCCACGCGCTTTAAGCAGGGACTGTAGTAGGATATCGTGGTCTTTGCAGTCGCCGTAGCCGGTGGCGATGATTGTATCCACGTCGCGTGGGACAAACGAACCTGTTCCCAATTCAATTCCAATATAACGGATATAGGAATTTACCCATTCATAGAGCTTCTGTGCCTGCGCCTTGGGATCGCTCGTCCCAGCTATTATTTCGTCAGCCAGCGCTTTGATTTTTGGGGTAACCAAACGCTTGGGTTCAGCAAGGGCGGCATAAGCCTGTCCTAGCTGTGAATAATCCTTAAAACTCGAGACAAAGAATCGCGGGATGTGATCCAACGGCGAAAACGTGACGGGCACCTCTGAGAGCTGTTTGGGCGCCGAATAGTGCCAGCTATAAACCACATTAGCGCCCGCTTCCCGCTTGCTGGCTTCCACGTCGTGACTCTCCACATAAAGCGGAAAGCTCTTCGGCGCGGTAATCGTCTCGCGCACCTCATTGAAGGCCTGGGTGCGTGGAAACAATTCTTGGTAGGTAAATTGCCCTGTAAAATTTGGGTGACGGGTTATCGTTTTTACTGTGTAGATGGCAGTGTCGCCCGCGGCGAACTGTGGGAAAACGATCAACTTGGCGCGCAGTCCATTGATTATTAGTGTGGTTTGCCCTGGTGGAGTTTGCTCGTACATCGCCGATGTATCCACCGGATAGGTCTTCCCGTCAGCCTTCAATGTGTGCGCTTCTAAAACCGACAGGTCTTGAGTAGAAGAGTCGAAGCCGATCGCGATCTGGCCGATCTGTAACGCGCCCGCGTCGTTACCGGCGCGCACTTCGACATGCTGAACTCTGGTATCGCTGCCGTCCGCGGCCACCTGTATTTCGGTGGTCATCAATAAGACGGTGATGGATGCGGCGGGATTCTTTTCATCCTGTGCGGAAGCACCTGACATGGCGCCGATTCCCAGCACGACGCAAAACACAAGCGAAAAATGAATTTTCATGGACCCAACCCCCATGACGTCGCGAAGCTATTGTACGCGTTCTCCGCAGAGATATTATTGCATTTCCGCGTTGTTAGAAGGCCCTTTGCTCGGGCAGGGTGAGAAAACCTCAGTACGAAGGAAATTCCTACCTGTCCGAAGGTATGCCATACCGCGCGTAGATCTCATCGATTTTTGGGTCAATTTGCCGAGCTGCAGATAGATCAGCCTCACCCGCTTTGCCTTGGCCGGCTTTCATCGAGGCAAGACCTCGGATATAGAGCGAGCCGGCCAACCGCGGATATACTTTTAAAGCCGCAGTGCAATCTGCATCCGCCTCCGGATACCGCCCCATTCGGAACTTAACCAAGCAACGGCTATCCAGATACGTCGCGTTTCCCGGCTCCCTCATCACCGCCTTGTCGCAATCGACTAGCGCGGTATCTAGTTGTTGCCCCCACATGGCTCGTGCCCGGCAAGCGCCGTTCCAACTGGAATTTGCGTTCGGCTCTAAACTCTTAAGCTTATCCGCGTCTGACACTGCTTCGGCGAACTTACCAATTCGCTGAAATGCTATTTCCCGATTATAGTAATAATCTGCTGCATCTGGGTTCAACTGGATCGCGTGGTTGAAATCGTTAATCGCTTTTTCTTCTACGGCTTGCCAGCCAATGGCTCCGTTCTTCGCAGCTCCACTCCTTTCAGCAGAGACAGATAGAATGTGCTCATCCATTCCCCGATAATTGTAGGCCCGATCGTTATTCGGCTCTAGTTTAACTGCGGTATCTGCCTCTAGCAGTGCCTTCTCTGCCAGTCCCCTCCGGGTAAGGATTGCCGCCTGAATAATATGTGAAGCAGCGTGATTAGGGTCGAGAGCAAGGGCCTCAGTCGCATCCTGGTCAGCGGCTTCGATTAGGCCTTTGTCCAGATACATGAAGGCGCGGGCGGCATAGGCAGCCGCTAATTCCTGTTTGCTGCCTATATGTGCATTGATAAGACGGGTACAGGCCTGGAGCGCAGGATCAATCTCCGCCACTTCGATTTTTCTGACACAGCCTATTTCCAGAGAAGCCGCGGGGTCGGGACGCGCACGTGCCTGAACCTCCAGATCTTGCGCGCCCGAGCAGGCAGCAGGAGGGCCGCCCTCAGACAAGCTGGCACGAATATCTTGAAATGTGGCTTTCACCCCGGAAGCGGTCATAAGCAACAACGTGGGTGGGCGGGATAAGCTTATGGTCACCGGCTTGCCATCATTCAACCGTGCTTTAACAGCACCAGCCGTCCAGGTAAGCATTACAGCCCCCTCTTCACCTCTCCCCAAGAGTCCTAGAAGGGAAAGATCGCTCGCCCCGGTGTTATTTTCCTTCACAAACCCAACGACGGATCGGAGCGTTTGAGGATCAGGCTGGACAAAAAACGTTGCGCCTTCTGAACCCGGCGCGGAGAGATCGCGGTATGGGCCAGTTCCTATTCGGATGGTGATGAGTGGCTCATACTTCGCCTCGGGATCGAGATTGGTTTCGTCAATTCGAAACCGCAGGCTTAGGCTGTTGACTGTGCATGGCAATTGCCGCAGTTGGATTTCGTTTGCTGCGCCTGGAACATCAGTATCCCAACGTTTTGGTAGGAAATTGGGTAGCGGTAATCCCGCGTCATCCGCAGCGGCGGGAAGACAACCCGCCCAAGTCACGACCAGCACATGCAAGAGTCGCGCGCAACGGTTCATGGTGCAACCGTTTCGCGGCAGCTAGAAGGTCTTTCGCCAACGCTCCGAATTTGAATACCATCAAAGCCCGCGTTTGCACCAGAAATGACCAGTCCCATGCTACGCGGTCTCCCCAGGAGGTTAACGCTCATTTTCTCCCCACCGTTGACGCTCGCTGTAATTTTTCCGTCGTCATCCCATGAAAGTTCTATGGCAGCCTTTTCGCCCAGCTGGATCGGACCTAAATCTAGATGATCAAGTGTCCCTTGGCTGTGTTTAGAGAAGTGGGCATGCGGTATTTTCTGATTAACGTCTGATGAAAGCTCCAACACAGCAGTCTGTTCCAATCCGCCATTCACTTCTGTGACGGCTCGAGTGGAAACCACTACTTTGGCTGTTGGGAAATTGCGTCCAGCGGGATCGGGATTAAAGCGATCAATGAATACATTGGCCGCAAATGTGTTTGCTTCGCATGGCACAGGAACGCGGATATCTATGTAGCGGCCGCCAGGCTCATTCTGGGACCAGTTCGACGGCAATGCGTTGTCGGCAGCGAAGGCGCAATTAGTCACAGCAATAATCCATGCTGCGATACATTTAGGCACTCGCTTGCTAATTGCCCTCATTGGCAACCCTGTCGTGACTGCCACAGACACCCTAAAACACTTCTCGTTGAAGCGCCAAATGCGCTTAATGGATTCTGCATAGGAAAACATGGGGTAGGAGCCGGAATATCCGCTTTGGGTCAAAAGCGGTCTTTCGCCTCCCCTCATTTCTCGGCTTTTGTCGACCTTCTTCCCCAGCAGCCAGTCTTCATTTCCGGAATTCTGGCGCAAATTTCCGAAAAAGCGGGCACCACCGCCCAGAGACTCGGTTAGCACGGGTTCGAGTCCTCCTCTCCCAGCCACCCAGTGTGGCCACACCCCGGCATTTCCAGAATTCGAAAAATAATTGCGCAGTTTCCGAGCCTTCGGCGGCCTGCGCCTCAGGCGGAGTTCGAAAAGTTGCCAATTTGCATCTCATTGTAGCCCTAGCGGGCGGCCCAGTCTCTGACGGCGTGTTCTAAATTTCCCGGATTGACGAATGACTTACGCGGAGACCGGTTTGTCTATTACAGAGACCGGTAATGTTTCGCAGCGCCGCCGCGGAAACCTGGTTCGAATTCTATTCGCCGCGCAAAAAGAGATTCGAACTCGAATGTCGGCTTTGCGCCAGAAGCGGTCGTTCAAGGCTTGCAGCCAATCGTCATCCGCCAGCAGGGATCTGCCCGGCCGGTTTTTGGCTGGCTGGCCAGACGGCTATTTCACGAACGTCAGCTGGCCGAACCGCTCCGGATAATGCGGGTCCGCCCGCACCAGACCGGAATCCGACCATTGCGACAGCCGGCGGTTGGGCGCCGTTCCATCCCAACGGCTCATGTCCGCGATCCAGCGGTCGCCGATCTTGGGAACGGGATTGTTCGCCAGATCGGAAAATGCGCTCCACGGAATCGCCATTTCGAGAATCCAGCCCTGGTCCTGGTCGGCGGAATTGTTGAGCGTACCGTTGATCGTAACGACGATCCGCACACCCTCCACATTGTATTTCTTTATGAACCGCTGGGGAAACGGATAAAGATAGTCATACATCGCCCCGCGGGCATTCATTTCAAAGCCCAGGTACAAATCCTTTACGCCCGGCGGTGCGATGTGGATTTCGACGGCATCGTCCATGTAGACCGGGTCGTCCCGCTGCGTGCGCACCGCGGTGATGTCGCTGTCCTCGCACTCATAGGCGACATAGAGATTGTCGTCATCCCAGGTCAGCCGGGCCAGGGTCTTCTGCATCTTGCCGGTCTGGTTGACCCAGGGAAAGGCAAAGGTCACAGGCGCAGCCGCCTGCCATGCCGCATCATCGAGCTGGCCGTCTATGCGCGGAGTAACCGCGGCACGATGCACTTCGTATGTCTGGATAGGGGGAAGATCGGGCCGCAGGCGCAGGGCCTGGGCCGCCGCGGGGCCCGTTGTCGCAAGCGCGGCGAAGGCTGCCATGAGAAAAAATCTGTTGTTCTTCATGTGCGGCGAATCCCTCTTTCCCCGGCGGTGGGCTGTAATGGAAAAGTGCCAGAATGCAACGGATGGCAAAGGCAAGCCAGTCTAGCAATATCACGCGGCAGCGCCAGCGTCCGCTTTGCGCCAATAGCGGTCATTCAAGCCAGCGCAAGATTATTCCGGCAGAACTCCCGCCAACCATCGTGTCAGGTTCAAAATAAACTGCCTGTTCTGCTCCGCTCCGTCGGCACCGAAGCCGAAGTGAAAGGGCGGTGTATATGTCGATATCACCTGAGCGGAGAACATCGCTGCTTCTCCAAACACAGCAATTCTTCCCTTTCCAAACGGCATGACCGCACCTTGCAGGTAGCCAGCGGCGTTCCTTTCCGCAACACCGGGAGGGCATGGCAAACCGCACTGATGAATCATGAACCCGGCGGGGAAAACGATGATCGGTCTAGCGGTGGGCGGCGCGCGAAAACCTGACCCGCCAAATGTTCGCAGAGAGGTAATGGCCTCGCCGGCATCGCGGCCGCGCGTGACGACATCGTCCCGCAGCGTTCCGTCCCTTGTAGTAAAGATATCCGGCTGTCCAGCCATGGGGTCGCGCGCCACCACGCCATCTTCAAGTTGGAAGCCGAATGCCAATGCCAAGTCACGCGCGCTTCCGGCAAATGGCTGATGATCGGCTATCAGCAACAGCGCACCGCCATCCGCAACCCACTTTTTGAGAGCATCTA
>DASZRZ010000117.1:0-12134 GCA_035548935.1 Terriglobales bacterium | reverse complement strand
GCTTCTCCCGCTGGCCAACATGACAGACGCCACCGTGAAACCTTCGGGAATCTTGTGCAGAAAAACGGCCACGAAGATCAGCCATCCCAGGCGATGAGAAACCAGGAAGCCCGAGGCGATGGCGATGCCATCAAAAAAGGTATGGATAATCAGTCCCGCCAGGACCGAGTACGCCCTGTGCGGATCGGAAAACTCGCTGCGGTGGGCCTCCTCACCGAAGTGGAAGTGCGGAGTAATCGTATGCTCGGAGAAATGCACCAGCAGATAACCAGCCAGGATCAGCAACCCTGTCGAACTCCCGCTTAACGCAAGGCTTGCGGGAACCATTTCCGCCAGGGTCGTGGCCAGCATGAAGCCCGCGCCCAGCGCCACGAAATAGCGCAGATAGCGCCGCTCCCATCGCCGCTGCACGATGATGAGCCCGCCGAAGCTGTTCGCCAGCGCCGCGGTCAATCCCAGCACATAACTGAGCGCCACGGAGTTCATGCGCGGACCGCTGATTGACGGCTGCTTGTAGAGAATGCCACTTGCAAAAGAACCTTCCCGAACCTGAACCGGACCGGTGCAACTTCACGCCCTGCGCCCTTTGCGACACGATTAGTAGCACGAACCAGGCCTGGCAGCAATCAAGCGCCTCAGCCGCTGTGCCGGATGTGCGCTACGTCGCCGTCTTTCACGATGTAGTCCTTGCCTTCCAGACGCAGAGTGCCCTTGGCGCGGGCCGCCGACTCGGAGCCGAGCTCCAGCAGTTGATCCCAATGCACGACTTCAGCGCGAATGAAATGCTTTTCAAGGTCCGAGTGGATGGCACCGGCGGCATTCACCGCGCGGGTTCCCCGCTCGATCGTCCAGGCCCGGCATTCGTCCTCGCCCACGGTAAAGAAGGAGATCAGGCCCAGCAGCTCATAGGTCTTTCGAATCAGCCGCACCAGCCCACTCTCTTTCAGACCGTAACTGCCCAGAAATTCCGCCGCCTCTTCCTCGCCCATCTCCGCCAGCTCGGCCTCCACCTTGCCGCAGATGGCCGTGGCCGCGCTGTTCGGACGGCTGGCGATTTCCTTCAGCCCGTGCTTCTCAACGGCCTTTTCCAGATCGTCGCCCAACGTCGTGCTCTCACCGATGTTCACCACGTACAACATGGGCTTTTCGCTCAGGAACATGAAGCCTCGCACGCGCTTCTTCTCCTCGGGCGTCATCTCCATCTCGCGCAACGGACGCTCCGATTCCAGACATGCCTTGGCGCGCAATAGAACCTCCTGTTCGCGCTCCAGCTCGGGCGTCTTCATCTTCTTCAAATCTTTTGCCACTCGCTCCATGCGCTTTTCCACCTGGCCGAGATCGGTCACCATCAGGTCAAACTCCACATTGCGCGCGTCGCGCACCGGATCGACCGGACCCACATGCGGGATCGATGGATCGTCAAAGGCCCGCAGCACGTGAACCAGCGAATCCACATTTCTGAGGTTCGCCACGGCGGCCTCGCCCAGCCCGGCCCCTCCGCCCGCCACCGTCGAATGCTGCGTTGGCATGGCCGCAACGTCCACGTATTCGATGGAGGCATGCGCCAGCTTCTTGGGATTGAAGAGCGCCGCCAGCCTGTCCAGACGATCGTCCGGAACCTTGACCACGCCCACATGCGCCTCGCGCGAATTGGCATAGGCCCCCTCCTGGAGCGTGGCTCCGGTAAGGATCTGGAACAACGAAGTTTTACCTACCTGCGGCAGGCCAATGATTCCGGTTTTCATTTAAGGATTCCCAGTACTCAGAATTTCTCGATCGTCAACTTTGCCGGCTCTCTTATGGTTTATAACCGCACCCCGGTCCTTCCGCCATTGCCAGCCGCCGCAGCCGGCCCCAGGGTTGAAGCCGCATCAGCACGCGGCGCCCACTCCCGCGCAATCAGAAACAACGCAGCCAGCCCAAGCAGCAGAACACCCACCTCCAGCCGGGTGGACCACTGGTGAAGATCGTTGAACTCAACGCGGCGGGCATCCGTCGCCGCCACCTGGTCGATCTCTCCCATGCCATCCCGCAAGGCGGACATCCGGGGCGCCACCACCATCTGCGAAACCAGCGTAAGCACGAGCATCGCAAGCACGAGCAGGTTCCGCGCCGCCGCAGGCTGCGGAGTTCCATGCGCTGCATAGGCATGGATCAAGGACAGCACGAGAAATACAATCCCCGCCGAGACCCCGATCCAGTGCAGCAGCATCAGCGAGCGGTTGACCACCAATCCGGCCAGATGCCGCGTGGGCAACACCGTAAACACGGTGGGCGCAACCACCGCGGCGAAGTAGACGATTCCACCAATCCAGATCGTCAGAGACAGCAGCATGAAAAAGCGCACGAGAGACATAGCTCCGCCCCCAGTCCCAGACCAAACTAGTCATTATGCACGTGGCATGGCGGCGCGCGCCAGTTTCGTTGCGCATCGCATTGCGGCGTGGGATGGATTGTTTGTAAGAGGTGCTTAAACCGGAACTGGAATGGAATCCACAATCTCGCGAAGAATCTGTTCGGTTTCCTCGGAATTCTTTAATCCAGGCTTCTTCAGGGAAGCCGCATACCGCCCACTGGCCACCACGCGATGCGCGAAAACCGGGATGGCAAGCTGTTTAAAGTCCTGCGGAGTGGTGAATGAGCGCCCATCCAGGTAGGCATTGGCCTGGGCGGCACGATAGAGCATGAGCGAACCGCGCGGCGAAACGCCCAGCGACAACTGCGACGATTCGCGCGTGCGCGTAACAATCGCAAGCGTATAGTCCACAAGCGAGTCATCGACGCGAACCGCCGTGACCTCCTTCTGGATCGCCAGCACCTCCGCACCATCCACCGCCGGACGAATCGAATCCAGCCGTGAAGCGCCCGCCTCGGCGCGAAGAATCTCCCGCTCGCTCGCCACCTCGGGGTATCCCATATGCACCCTCATCAGAAAGCGGTCCATCTGCGACTCGGGCAGCGGATACGTACCATGGTGCTCCACCGGATTCTGCGTGGCAATCACCAGAAACGGCTGCGGCAGGGGATGGGAGCAGCCATCCACCGTGACCTGCCCCTCGCTCATCGACTCCAGCAGCGCCGATTGTGTCTTGGGAGTGGTGCGGTTGATCTCGTCCGCCAGCAGGACATTGGCAAACACCGGGCCCGGCTTGAACTCGAAGCGCTGCTCGGCTGCGGCATACACGGAAATACCCAGCACATCGCTGGGCAGCAGATCGCTGGTGAATTGAATGCGCTGGAAGCGGCAGTCCAGCGAGAGCGCCAGCGCCTGTCCCAGCGTGGTTTTGCCAACCCCGGGGACACCCTCGATCAGCAGGTGCCCTCGTGCAAACAGCGTCACCAGGGCCAGGCGGATCACGTCATCCTGCCCGCGGATCACCGACCGTAAGCCGGCCTCCAGCGCTGCGGCGCGATGTGTCGAGGGCTGCGCGTAGGTGGACATGCACCTTGATTTTACGGCATCCGGCGTCAACCGGACCGGATGCCTTCCGAAGAACCCCGCACTTTGGTCGTTGACCCCTCCGTATTGCAGGCAAACGAAAGCGGGACCCTTTACGGCCCCGCTGAATATCCATCCTGCTTGAACAACTTCTAAGCGAGTTACTTAATTCCGGATGCGTGTCCGGTTCCCTGCCCGATCAGCCGCTCAATACGCTTTTCAATCGGCGGATGGGTGGAAAACAAATTCGCCATATCTGTACCGATTGCCGGCTTTACGATGAACAAGTGCGCCGTGGTGGCGGAAGCCATCATCGGACGCCGCCGCGAGTATTCGTCCAGCTTGCGCAGCGCGCTTGCCAGGGCATAGGGATCGCCGGTCATGTGAGCCCCCGTGTCATCCGCTCCATACTCGCGCGAGCGCGAAATCGCGAGCTGAATCAACGTTGCCGCAATGGGGGCGAGGATCACCATAAAGATTGCGCCCAGCCCGCCGCCGCGTTCGCGGTCGTTGCGTCCGCCGTAACCGCCGAACATCGCTCCCCACATGGCCATGCGGGCAAAGAACGTAATCGCGCCAGCGATGGTGGCGGCTACCGAGGAGGTCAGGATGTCGCGGTTCCGCACGTGCCCAAGCTCGTGCGCCAGCACTCCCTCCAGCTCTTCGTCGGTAAGCAGTTCCAGAATGCCCGCGGTGACCGCCACCGCCGAATGGCTGGGGTTGCGGCCCGTAGCGAAGGCGTTGGGCGATTCATTCGGAATCACGTAGAGCTTCGGCATCGGCAGGCCGTTACGCTGCGTGAGCCGCTCTACGATGCCATAAACCCGCGGCGCTTCTTCCCGGCTTACCGGCTTGGCGCGGTACATCGCAAGGGCAATCTTGTCGGAGAAGAAATACGAGACAAAGTTCATCACCCCGGCAATGCCCAGAGCCATGATGAGCCCGTTCTGTCCGCCAAAGTATTGCCCGATGGCCAACAGAAAACCCGTTAGAAGACCAAGAAGCAGAGTGGTTTTGAAAGCGTTTCCCATAGTGTCAAACGGCCTCCCTGGGTCGAAAAAGCCAGTCTGGAGATCGTAGTCCCTATGTAGATGCTAATGCTTTGCCGGGGATTCAGCCAGTGGAGCCGCCGAAGCTGGCGGCCCGGGCAAGTGGCAGACCTTAAAAGCCAGGCCTCAATAGTATGGTGTCCAGGCAGAGTGCCGGAGTGAACGCCGAAGCTTGAAATTTAGCCGATCCCGAGCTTTTTCACTTCGTCGTTGTAGTACTTGCGGTAGAGGATGTCCCACTCCTGCGACCCCTCCAGAATGGTGCGCTTCTGGCTTTCGATCTTCAGGCGGGCGGCAGTATCGATCCTGGCCTCATGGGTCAGCAACTCTTCCAGAATACGGCGGACCTCCTGGCGGGTGCTGTTCGGATCTTCGATAAACTCGATCTTCTTATGATCCTGCAGGCCTTCCAGGGCGGTGGTTACCCGCCGCGCCAGCACGTTGATTTTGTCGCGGCTGATTCTCATAGCACGGCCTTGTATTTCTTCACCAGCTCGCCTTTCACCCTCTTGAACATCTCCTGGTAGTTCGCCCCGGTGCGGCGCATGTCCTCGGAATAGGTCTCCAGAATCGCGCGCACCTCGTCATTGATGCGATCTTCGAGGGAAAGTTCATCGAGTAAGGCAGCGTGAACGCCGTTGGTGAGCTCTGCAAGGTCGTGGGTCTCAATGAACTCACCGGCGACAAGTTTTTTGCTAACTTCGCGGGCCAAATAGGCCACATAGTCTTTGGAAAGAAGCATGGCAGGTTGGACTGTTCAAACAGGGGAGTCTAACATACCCAAACATTGCGGGGCACACGCGCCTTCCGCCGGAAGGTGCAAGCGGCACCATTCCAGCTACTCGCAGCCCCTCGCAATCAAAACCAAAATATGGCAAGCTAACAGAATGGGAAATAAAAATACGCCAAAACGTGAAACTCGCAAGCCACCCAAAAAGAAAACCGTGGAACCAGATTTCGCTTAGCTGCACGGAATAAGAAAATCTTCGGGCGAATAGCCGGGCTACAGGATCAGAAAGCCGCTTTCCAAACCCTGCCCCTGCTGCCGGGTCCATATCACCTTTGCCACCACGGTTTGCGCCATGTAGGTAATCTCCACCTGGAAACCCGGCTTCAGGGGATGGCCGTCGTGCCGGATGCGGAAGCCCCTGGCGCTGGCGTCCACCAGTTCTCCCCGGATCACGAAGTCCACCGGCTCTCTCAGCCGCAGGGTCACCTCGCCGCCTCCCGGCTTGCGAACGTCTAACCTGCGGTTGGCGGAAGATTTCTCCGCCGGTTTCTGTGGTGAACTTTCATTAGCCATAAGATTATTCAAGCTTCCAGCTTCGGGACACTTCTGTGGCAGCACACTTTGGACAGATGCTACTACGACCAGCAAAGCTGCGATGGTTTTTCTTGTTTCGTGCCTGCGTTCCGGGATTACGATCCAGCCGGACCGCTCCGCTACAATCGGTCTCGCTGTGCCTTATTTTGACGTTTCGGCGCTTTGACGTTTCGACACTTTGACCTGAAAGTTCGGGAGATCTCCTTTTTTGATCGTTCTGTTCCTCATCGGGGCCGCGGGTCTGGCCGGAGCCACCGTCTTCCTGGCACTGGTGCTGGTTGCCGTGTGGCAATTCCGGCGCGCTGAGTCCCGGTCCACGGGACCTCTCCACTCGCCGCCCACTGCGGACATGGTCTCCCCTGGCGTGAGCCTGCTCAAACCGCTACACGGAGACGAGCCGCGTCTGGAGCAAAATCTGGAGAGTTTTTTCCAGCAGCGCTATCCCTCGTACGAAATTCTCTTCGGAGCCAGGCACCTCTCCGATCCCGCGCTTGCCGTGGTCGAACGGCTTCGGAAAAAGTATCCAGCGGTCCCGGTCCGGATCGTTCTCTCTGGCGAGCCCGATCATCCCAACGCCAAGGTATGTACGCTGGTCAGGATGGTTGCGGAAGCAGAGCACGATCTGCTGATCATCAGCGACAGTGACGTCCATGTCACTGACGCCTATATCGAGCAGGTCTCGTATCCCTTGCGGGATCCTGCCGTGGGCGCGGTTACCTGCCTCTATCGCGGAGTTCCCACCGGAGCCTTCTGGTCACGCCTGGAGGCGCTGGGAATGTCGGTGGAGATGACCTCTGGTGTGCTCGTTGCCAACATGCTGGAAGGCATGAAGTTCGCCCTGGGCCCAACCATGGCCACTCGTAAAGATGTCCTCGCCAAAATCGGCGGCCTTGAACCGCTCGCCGACTACTGCTCCGACGACTATCTGCTGGGCAAACTCTCCGCCGATGCGGGATACAAGGTGGTGTTGTCGCACTACGTGGTCGATCACATCGTACTCAACCGTACTTTCTCAAAGTCCATGCAGCATCAGGCCCGTTGGATGCGAAGCACACGCTTCTCCCGCGAATGGGGACACATAGGCACCGGACTGACCTTTGCCGTGCCCTTCGGAATCCTCGGGATGTGGGCCGCCTGGAATATGGGCTGGCCCTTACTGGGAGCGGGATTTTTTGCCTGGGCCCTGCTCAATCGCATGATTCAATCCGTGGCCAGCGGATGGCTCGTGGTCCGCGACCGCGACTCCCTGCGCTTTTGCTGGCTTTATCCCCTGCGCGATCTGCTCGGCTTTGTGCTCTGGTGCTGGAGTTTTCTGGGAACCACCATCGTCTGGCGAGGCGAACGCTACCGCCTTCTTGCGGAAGGCAAAATGGCGCGATGCCAAAACCCGGCGCTGGAGAAGTAACTTGACACTGACGCCCGGTTGGCGCATAAATATTCATTGACTGCATAATTATTCGCGCATCCATTCGCAAGAATCCCTAGGAGGAAAGTTGCGTTCTGCCATCGTTGGAGCCACCGGCTATGCCGGTTATGAGCTCACGCGGCTGCTGCTGCGGCATCCGAAGGTTGATACTCCACTGCTGCTTGCCCGTGAAGGGCAGGAGGGTGGTGAACTTGCCTCTCCCGTGGACGGGGCAATGCTGCCGATCCGCGCCTTTTCCTGGGAGCTGCTGAAGAGTGAAGGTATTGAGCTGCTCTACCTTTGCACCCCCCACGAGGTTTCGCGGGCCTGGGCGCCCGAGGCGCTCCAGCGCGGCTTGAAGGTCATCGACCTTAGCGGCGCATGGCGCATTTGCAATGCGGAGTATCGCTCCGTCTACAAGTTCACCGACGAGGGAGCCGCCGCCGATGCGGTCATGGCGCAAGCGATCTATGGCATTCCCGAACTGCGGCGGGAACAGATTCGCAAGGCGCGGCTGATTGCCAATCCCGGATGCTATCCCACCTCCGTCATCCTCGCGCTTGCGCCTCTGTTGAACGCGGGGCTGGTGGACCTGGAATACGGCATTGTGAGCGACTCCAAGTCCGGCGTATCGGGCGCGGGAAAAAAGCCCACGCAGGGGACCCATTTCGTCGAAACCGCGGAAAACTTCCGCGCCTACGGCGCATTCACTCACCGCCATACCGGAGAGATTCTGGAGCAGCTCAATCTCGACCCCGCGCGACTGATGTTCTCGGTGCATCTGCTGCCCATCCGGCGAGGAATACTCTCCAGCATTTATCTGCACATGACTCGCGCGGTAACGCATGGCGATCTGGAAAGCTGCATCCGCGAGTTCTATAAGGACAGCACCTTCGTCCGCATATTCCTGCCGCCGCGGCTTCCGGAGATACAGTCCGTCGCCTACACGAACTTTTGCGATGTAGGCTGGATACTGGCGCCGGGCGGCAAGCGTGTCATGATGATCTCCTGCATCGACAACCTGGTAAAAGGGGCCGCCGGCCAGGCAGTGCAGAACATGAACCTTATGTATGGATGGGACGAAACCGAGGGTCTGATCTATTGAAGAGTCGGACCCCATTGAAGAGGCAGAACCATTGAAGATTGTGATCAAAATCGGAGGCGCGCTGCTGGAAGATCCCGCCCTGGTGGAGCGGTGGGCGGATTGCGTCTCGCAGCTGGCCGCTTCCGGACACGAAGTTACCGCCGTTCACGGTGGCGGGGCCGCGCTCACCCGTACCCTGGAGCGCATGGGCAAGAAAAGCCAGTTTGTGAACGGACTCCGCGTCACCGATTCCGAAACACGCGATGCCGCCCTGATGGTGCTGGCGGGATTGACCAATAAGAAACTCGTTGCCTCGCTCGGCAAGCGGGGAACGCGCGCCGTGGGTCTCTGTGGCGCCGACGGACTAAGCTTTCGCGCACGCAAGCGCGCGACCACTAATGGCGACCTCGGCTTCGTTGGGGACATTTCTTCGGTGGACTTCCGTTGGCTGGCCGGCGTGCGGGCGCTACCGGCAATCCCGGTCATCGCCAGCATCGCTCTCGGCGAAGACGGAGAGTTCTACAATGTAAATGCCGACGAGATGGCATCGGCCTGTGCTACGGCCTGTGGCGCTGCGCTGCTGGCATTCATCACTGACGTTCCCGGCGTGTGGAATTCGGATCGCCAGGTTATTCCGCGGCTCACCTCCGCCGAAGTCGTGGAACTCACGCAGAGTGGCGCCATCAAGGGCGGCATGCTTCCCAAGCTTGAGGCCTGCCAGCGAGCCTTGCGGGGCGGCGTGCGCTCGGTGTACATACTGCCCGGCAGTGCGCTGGATGAACTCTCGCGCCTCGGGCATGTCGATATCTCAGCCGGCACGGAGCTGGTGGAATGAGCAGCTACGCTCGCAAAGCGTTCTTGCCCGATGCCACGGCAATCCACAGTCTGATCGTGGAGTATGCCCACGAAGGCACCCTTCTGCCTCGAACCCTGGCGGAGATATGCGAGAACGTCCGCGACTTCACCGTGATGGAAGAAGGCGGCGAGATCATCGCCTGCGGCGCGCTGCACCTCTACGGTCCGCACCTCGCGGAGGTCCGCTCCATCGCCGTTGCCCGTGAGCATCAGGGAGCGGGGGTGGGATCGAAATTGATCGAAGCCCTGCTGAGCGAGGCAAGAGCCCATCAGACCGAACAGGTCTGCCTGTTTACCCGCGCTCCCGCTTTCTTCGGGAAGCTTGGTTTTGTGGCTGTGCCCCACCAGAGTTTGCCCGACAAAATTTTCAAGGACTGCCAGAACTGCCCCATGTTTACCGACTGCGACGAGATTGCGATGGTGTATGCCAATGGCCGTTCCACCGATGCCGTGCTCCGGTGGGCGGAACAAAAGAGCTCGGAGAACCTTCCTTTGCTGCCAATTCTGGGAAGGCGTCCTCAATGAGCCGGAACTCACTGCACATTCCCCAGGGATTTTTATTTTCCGGAGCCGTGGCGGGAATCAAGATATCCGGCGCTCCCGACCTTGCTGTTGTGTTGGCCCCGGCGGGAGCCACTGCCGCCGCCATGTTTACCAGCAATCGCGTAGTGGCCGCCCCGGTCAAGGTGGGACGCGCCATCCTCGAATCCAGCGGAGGAAAAGTCTCGGCGCTGATCGTCAACTCGGGAAACGCCAACTGCGCCACGGGAAAGACCGGCCTCGACGACTGCACCCGCATCTGCCGCCAGGTTGCGAAGGCGCTGCAATGTCCGGTCGAAGAGGTCTTCCCCTCTTCCACGGGAGTCATCGGGGTTCCCCTGCCCGCCCAACGGATTCTCACCGCACTTCCTGCGCTGCTCCAGTCAACCGGAAGCTCCGCCGCCCATGTTGACCGCTTCGCGCGCGCTATCATGACAACCGACACCCGCAGGAAAACCGCTTCCGTTGCCTTTCGTTGTGATGGCGGCACGGGAACGATTCTCGGCATTGCCAAGGGCGCCGGAATGATTCATCCCAAACTGGCAACCATGCTGGTTTACCTGTTCACGGACGTAAAGGTACGGCCATCTCAGCTCAAGAGCCTGCTCAAAGAAGCTGCTGGCGCGACCTTCAATCGCATCAGCATCGATGGCGACACCTCCACCAACGATACGGTTCTGCTCCTTGCCAGCGGAGCAAGCAAAGCCACCCTCGCGAAGCCTGCCGACAAGTCGCGTTTCGCAGCGGCCCTCACGCAGGTCTGTGGATCATTGGCAAAACAGATCGTCGCCGATGGCGAAGGGGTACAGCACGTGGTTGCGCTTCGAATTGAGCAGGCGGCAAGCGAAGCGGAGGCGGAACAGGTTGCCCGCGTCATTGCGAACTCTCCCCTGGTAAAAACCGCGTGGGCGGGAGCCGATCCCAACTGGGGCCGGGTGCTGGCCGCGGTTGGCTACTCCGGAGTTCCCATAACACCAGAGCGCGTCTCCATCTTTTTTGGACCTCATCAGGTGTGCCGCAAGGGCGGGAAGGCTCCCTTTAATGAAGCGAAAGTTCACGCCTACCTCAAGCGGCCTGAATTTGAGATTCGTGTGGTTCTAGGGATGGGTCGGGCCTCGGCAACCTTCTGGACCTGCGATCTGAGCGCCGAGTACGTAAAGATCAACGCCGAATATCGCACGTAATACTGCTTCGGCATCGAAACGGCCTGGGTCTCGCGCCGCTAATTCTTGTTCCGGTCATGGCCGCCTTTGCCGGACCGGAGGGCTTCCAGGCGCTCATAGCGAAGCTTGAGTCCAAGAATCGTTCCCGCCAGCACCAGGGTCACGGCGTTGGCAATGATGATCGGCTTCGAGCCCAGCAGGAGTCCGTAAAACAACCACAGGACCAGTCCCGCACAAAAGATCAGGAACATGCTGGTGGAAATATCGTGGGCAGAGCGGCTGCGAACCACTTGAACAAGCTGCGGCACGAAGGCCACCGTCGTGCAAAAAGCTCCGGTGTACCCGATCAATTCGATGGTCTGGGGCTGAATGGTATGTGCCTCGCGAATTCTGCTGAAAGCCGTCTACGGCGCCGCGTGTCCTGATTCTCCGAAGGTGAACCGGACCCCCACGCGGGCAAAGACCGGCGGCGCTATGGTTCGAACGGGCGTGCGCCCGATCGAGTAGCGGCTGTTGAGCAGATTTTCCGCGGCGGCGAACAATTCGACATTGTGTGTAACGGGTCGTGCGACCGAGGCATCCAGATTGAAGAAATGTTCTAACGGAAGCTGATTTACGTCATCGTCAAACTGCTGACCCAGATAACGGCCCTGTAAAGAGAATGTGACCTTGCGCGGGTCGGCATAAGTAAAGTCGGTGGTGAACTGGTGCCGTGGAGTCTGGGGAAGCAGCAGTCCCACCAGTGCGGTATTCGACGGAAACTGATCCACCTTCGAGTCCGCGAACTGATAGCCTGCGCCCACGGTCATTCTATTGTTGATGGTATATCGGCCCTCCAGTTCGATACCCTCGGCGTGAGTTCGCCCAATGTTTTGCCGCTGGCGGGTTATCAGGGCCGGAGTAGAGGAAAGAGTAATATTCCCCACCGGCCGGTTGACGCGGCTGTAGAAGTAGGTGGTGCGAAGGTCCAGCCGCCGGTTCAGCGTACGCACTCCAAAGCTGGCTTCCGCTCCGGTGAGACGCTCGGCCAGAAGGTTCTCATTGGCCAGCGTATTCACGTTTCCCACGCGGAATCCGCGGTAAAGCTCGTTCAGCGTGGGGGCGCGGAACGACCGGTAGCCCGAGACGGAGATCGTAGCGTTCTCTCCCAACCGCCGCGAAATTCCCAGCCGTGGACTGAATGCCGTCTCATGGCGGTCAGGGAACAGCTTTAGCGTTGGCGGCACCGCCGAAAGCGGACGCGTCAGCGAACTCGCATCCAGGTTGTTCCAATGA
>DASZRZ010000116.1:0-8492 GCA_035548935.1 Terriglobales bacterium | reverse complement strand
CGTCTGCGCGAAGCCGGTGTTCGCGCCCGCATCCTCCTCATGACCGGATTCTGGCGCGGCGAGCAGGAAGAGATTGTCCGCCATCGCCTCACCCCCGCCGTGTGGGACTGGTGGCAGCTCGGAGCTCTGGAATCGGCCCTGGTCAAACTTGCCCGCGATGGCGATCCGCCCTTCCCCGTCCACGTCAAGGTAGACACCGGCATGGCGCGCCTCGGCGTTCCCGACTACTGGATGGGGCTTTTCCTGCGCCGTCTTAAGGCCGCTCCCCATCTCAGCATGGAGGGCCTCTTCACCCATCTCTCCTCCGCCGATCAGTTGCAGAAGGACACCACTGAGCTTCAACTCGCACGCTTCACCGGATTCGAAGAGGCCACCCGCGAACACGGTTTCGCCCCCACTTTCGTACACGTCGCCAATAGCGCCTGCGTCGCGGCACGTCCCAACGTATGGCGCAACATGGTCCGCCCCGGGATTGCCTTGCACGGCTACGTACGTCCACTCGGACATCCTGAGTTGGGCGATCTTGACCTCAAGCCGGTCCTCTCATGGAAGAGCCGGGTGGTCACAATGAAAGATGTGGGTATTGATCAGGCCGTCGGCTACTCGGGAACATTCGTCACCAAGGTTCCCACCCGCCTTGCCATTCTGCCGGTTGGCTATGCCGATGGCTTCGACCGCAGGCTCTCCAATAAAGGCCGGGTCATCGTCCGCGGACGCTGTGCTCCCATCGCCGGACGCATCTCCATGGACCTCACCCTCATCGACGTCACTCAGATCGACGGCGTCTCCGTGGGCGATGAGGTCATACTGCTCGGCTCCGATGGCGAGTGCTCCATCAGCGCCCTCGATCACGCCCGCGCCGCCGGTACCATCACCCACGATATTCTTTGCTCCATCAGCAGCCGCGTTCCGCGCAGGTACAACGAATCGGCTTGAAGATGTTGCGGACCTGAGGCTCTGTCCACCGGGGACTGGTACCATCAAAAAGGGAAGCGTATGCTGCGGTCGTCGCCCGTCTACTTTCAGGTTCTCTTCTTCACCGTTATCCTCGGTTGGCTGTTTCTGGCCCAGCTCTTCTGGTTCCTTGCCGCCACCAGGGCCGTCAGGAAAATCCGCTCCCCACGCTGGAATCGTCTCTGCCGCATTCTGATCATTGCAGCCGCTTTGGTCCTCGCATGGATTGTGCTCGACCGCATGTTCCTCGGAAGAGTGCTCATCCGCCGTGGCTCAGGCAACTGGATCAGCACCGCTGCGCAGCTCTGGCTTCTGCCCTCTGCCTTCGGGTATCTCCTCATCAAGCTCGTGCACGCCGCTGAATGGATTTGGCATGGCATCCTCGGGCTCATCCGGCGCGCCGCTGGCGATCCCGTGCAGGCGCCAGTTGTGCAGGGACAAGCCGTGCCGCCGCGCCGCCAGTTCTTCCATTACGCTGCCGTAATCTCCGGGGCGGCTCCCGTGGCCGCCGCGCTTTATGGATACAGCCACGAACGTCTCAACTTCACCGTCCACCGGGTGGACCTGCCCATCGCCAATCTGCCCCTGGCGCTCGATGGCTTCCGCATTGTTCAGCTGAGCGATCTTCATATCGGACCCTTCATGCCCTCCGAACAGATACGCCGTGCCGTTGATATCGCCAACGATCTCGGCGCTCACGTGGCCTTCGTCACCGGGGACTTCATTACCGGACGCGCCGATCCGCTCGACGATTGCATTGCGGAATTGAGCCGCCTGCGTACCCCTCTCGGCACCTGGGGATGCAATGGGAATCACGAAATCTATGCCCATTTCGAAGATCGTGCCCAGGAGCTCTTCCGCCAGCACGGCATGACGCTGCTGCGGCAGCAGAACGCTGCATTGCCCTGGCGGGGACGCGAGTTCAATCTCATCGGCGTCGACTACCAGCGTGAGCGCGTTCCCGGCGGCGGCAGGGTTCCCATGCTTCAGGGCATTGAATCGCTGATTCGCCGCGATCGTCCCAATATCCTGCTGAGCCACAATCCCAACAGCTTTTATCGGGCTTCGGCCATGGGTATTGAATTGAGCCTCGCGGGTCATACTCACGGCGGCCAGGTCCAGGTGGAAATCCTCCATTCACAACTGAGTCCCGCCCGCTTTATGACGGACTTCATTGCCGGACCCTACTCTCTGCCTCTTTCCGGCGCTGCATCCTCCTCGCGCCTTTACGTTAATCGTGGATTGGGGACCATCGGCGTGCCTGCGCGTTTCGGCGTCGATCCGGAAATTTCCTTGCTGACGTTGCGCTCTGCTTAATGTATTTTCAAAAACTGCTTACACCCCATTGTTCCCACAGGACTCGATCTCTCAATACAGGATTCGATCTCGGATGAAGATACTTCTGCATTACAGCGCCGGTCCGGCCTGGCTGCGCGATATTAAGAAACTCGCCGCCCAGGGCCTCGATGTTGATTGTTGCGATGAACTCGATGACCAGCGCTTCTACGAACTGCTCCCTGATGCGGAAGTCATCTGGCACGCGCTTCGCCCCATCACCGCCGCCGATATTGCCAGAGCTCCCAAACTGCGGCTGATTCAGAAGATCGGCGTCGGGGTTAACACCATTGATTTGGAGGCATCCAAGGCTCGCGGCATCGCCGTCTGCAACATGCCCGGCTCCAACGCCCGCGCCGTGGCCGAGATGGCCCTGCTGCTCATGCTTGCATGCCTGCGGCGGCTTCCCATGGTTGACCGCGCCACCCGCGAGGGCCGCGGCTGGAAGCTCGACCCCGCCTTGCAGGATAGTTACGGAGAACTCGGAGGCCGCACCGTTGGACTGGTGGGCTTTGGCTCCATTCCGAAGATGCTGGTGCCCATCCTGCACGCCGCCGGAGCTTCCGTCCTCTATACCGCCACCGAGCCCAAAGAGGGATCGACGGAAATCTTCCGCCGCCTTCCCGAACTTCTAAAGCAGAGCGATATCGTCTCTCTCCATGTGCCCCTCACTCCCACGAGCGCGGGAATGATCGGACGCGAACAGTTGGCCTCCATGCGTCCCGCCAGCATCCTCATCAACACCGCCCGCGGCGGTCTTGTGGATAGCGCTGCCCTCGCCGAGGCTCTCAAAAGCGGCCACATCGGCGCCGCCGGACTCGACGTCTTCGCCACCGAACCGGTCTCCCCCACCGACCCGCTTCTTGCACTGGAGAATGTCGTCCTTGCTCCGCACGTGGCATGGCTCACCACCGGCACTCTGGAGCGGAGCCTCGCCATCGCCGTGGAAAATTGCACCCGTCTGAATGACGGCAATTTTCTGCTCCACCGCGTCGTTTAATTCTTGTTCTCTGGAACGCCCGTGAAGGCTAGCGTGGCCGCTAGCCGGGCTAACTCAGCTTGTTAAGATTTTTGCCGGCGGCGCGGAGCTTTACTGGAGCGGGAACTGTTGGAGCCGGAACTCTCCTTGAGTCCTTGCCCCAGCATCTTCCCCAACTTTTCCAGAGCTTTGTCCAATCGCTGACGCACCTTCAACACCGGCCCGAACAGATCCCCCACCTGCTCAAATCGTGCCGCGGCGTTGCCGATGTGGAACTGGTCGGGTGTTAGTCCCTTTACCACTTCATCCCATTGCAGTGGCGTCGCCACCGGAGCGCCCGGGTAAGCCCGCAATACATAGGGCGCGGAGATCGTGCTGCCCTCGCGATTCTGCATGTGGTCGAAGTACACCTTGCCTTTGGTGCGCTTCTCCACCGTGCGCGGCGTGGTGAACAGGTCTTCGCGCTCCTGCGCGCACAGGCGCGCCAGAATTTCCGCGAAGGTCCGCGTCTGTTCGTAGCTGTAAACCGTATCGACCGGCACATAGATATGCATTCCATCGCCGCCCGTCGTCTTGGGAAACCCCTTGAGCCCGATGGCATCGAGTTTGCGATGGACCATTTGCGCCGCCTCCACAATGCGGTCGTAGGGGCAATCCACCGGATCGAGATCGATCAGAATGAAATCCGGATGTTCCAGTGTTCCCGCGCGGCTCATCCATGGATTCTGGTCGATGCAGCCCAGGTTGGTCAGGAACAGCAGCGATGCCCGGTCGTCCGCCACCACGTAGCGGATATCTTCTCCACGCTCCTCCGAATGGATCGGCTCAATGTGCAGCCATGAGGGGAAGCTCGCGGGCGAATTTTTCTGAAAAAAGAATTTCCCGGTGATGCCATTGGGATATCGCTTCAGGGATAGAGGCCGCCCCGCCAGGTGGGGCAAAATCCGTTCTGCAACCCGGTCGTAGTAATTGATCACGTCGCGCTTGGTGTATCCCCCCTTTGGATAAAAGACCTTATTCAGGTTGGTGAACTTCAGGCGATGCCCGTCGATGTCCATCGCAACTTCGGTCTGCGCCTCCGGCAACAAGGGCGAATGGGAGGGAAGCACACCGCGAGCCCCAGCGGTTTTTTTAGGTACAGCGATTTTATGTTCAGCAGCATGTACAGCAGAAAGCACGGCAGCTTTGCGCCCAGCAGCTTTTTTCGCCGCAGGTTTGCTTTCTTTACCTGGTAATTCGCGCACCACCTCGCTGGGCGCTACATCTGTCCTCATGCCAAGAAACACGGGAGCGCGCAGGCGGCCATCCCTCGTCCATTCCTGGAACTTCACCTCGCAGACCAGTTCTGGACGCACCCAGTGCGCCTGACGAATATCCGCCGCAACCTCGCGAAAAGGTGCTTTGGAGACGGCCAGCTTCTTCAGTCCCTTCAGCATTTCTGCAACCGCCTGGTGGCTGAACCCCGTGCCCACATTCCCGGCCCACTTCATCTCCTCCCCGCTGTAATAGCCGAGCACCAGCGAACCAAAGCCCGCGCGCTCGCCCTCATTCCATCCGCAAATCACAAACTCCTGCTGGTTAACGATTTTGATCTTCAGCCAGTTCGGACTTCGCCGCGATTCATAACGGCTGGCGGCCTGCTTGGCAATCAGTCCCTCGAGGCCGTTCTGCCGTGCCGCTTCCAGCAGTTGGTCGCCGCTCCCGCTGAAGTGCTCCGAGTAGCGAACCAGCGGGCCGGGCTTGATGATGGAATGCAATAGACGCTTGCGCTCTTCCAGCGTGGCCTGGCGCAGGTCATAACCATTGAGATAGAGGAGGTCGAAGGCGAAGAGCGCCACCGGAGCCTTGTGTCCCTCGCGAACCGCTTCGCTTCCTTTCATCCCGGTGCGGCCCTGAATCAACTCAAAGCTTGAGCGGCCCTGCTCATCGAGACAGACGATCTCCCCATCGAGAACAGCGTCTTTCGCTTGCAGATACTCCGGCAGGGCCCGCAGTTCAGGAAACAGGGCATCCAGCGGATTGTCGTTGCGCGAGCGCAAGCGGACCTTTCCGTTTGCGACGTAACAGATCGCGCGAAATCCGTCCCACTTGATCTCGTACACCCACTCGGAACCATGCGGCAGCGTGCCCGTGAGAGTGGCCTTCATGGGTGAAATCTGCGACGGCATCGGAGCTCGCTTTGCGCCCGGTACTAAGCTGGCGTCCGCATTTTTAGGGGCAACGCTCCTGAGATCATCCTCCGGACTCCAGCCCGCTCTCACGGCAAAGTCTTTCTTCTTGATCAACAGCCACTCGTCGCCCTTGCCGCGCTTCATTCGCACCAGGGCGAATTCGCCCATCAGCTTTTCGCCGTGCATGCGGAACTTGAGGTCGCCTCCCGCAAACATCTGCTGGGGAGTTTTATCCGTCAGCCACTCGAATGTGCCTTTGTCCCAGAGCAGCACGGAGCCTGCGCCATAGTTTCCCGCGGGAATGGCGCCCTCGAAGCTTCCGTACTCAATGGGATGATTCTCCACCAGCACGGCCAGCCGCTTTTCTGCCGGATCGAGCGTGGGGCCTTTGGGCACGGCCCAGGACTTCAGGACGCCATCCATTTCAAGGCGCAGATCGTAGTGAAGCCGCCGGGCCGAGTGCCTCTGCACGCAGAACATTGGCGCCTCCGCCGTGCGCTCCTGCAACGCGCCTGTGGCGTTGGGCGGAGGTTCCGGCGTGCGGTCAAACGACCGTTTTTCGGCGTATTTACCCAGGGGCATGGCTTAAGTACATCAAATCATCGTCCCGGACGAAAGTCCGAAGGCAAGGTCCGGCTATCCCATGGGAATCATTTTCGGAAGATTCGGTTGCTCCCACATCTGCCGTACATCTCCGGCAGAGATGCCGCCCGCCCGGAGCGCCCGCAGACTGAGCGCGTCATTCCGTTTTGCCAGGCGGTTGCCTTGCTGGTCGCGCACCAGTCCGCAATGGAACCAGGCCGGGGGCTGAAGATCGAGACCGCGCATGAGGAGGATTTGCCGCGCCGTGGAGAGCAGAAGATCCTCGCCGCGCACCACCTCGGTGATCCTCATCGCATCGTCATCCACCACCACGGCAAGCTGGTAGGCGGGAATATCGTCGCGCCGCCACACCACAAAGTCGCCAAAGTCCGCACCCGCAGTGAACTTCTGGCTGCCCTGCGCGGCATCGTGGAAGGCGATGGCCTCGCCCTCGGGCACGCGGAATCGCCAGTTTATTCCAGCAGGAGACGCATATCGCTCTGTGAGGGACTTGTTGCGGCAGGCGCCGGGATAGAGAGGCTCGCCGTCCAGATCAGCCCCGCCCTCATGGGGAGCCTGCGAGGCCGAGGCAAGGTCTTTTCGCGAGCACGAACATGGATAAATCCATCCTCCATCCAGCAGACTCTTCCATGCCGCAAGATATAGCTCACGCCGCTGGCTTTGGAGATACGGTCCAAAGGGCCCGCCCACATCCGGACCTTCGCTCCATTCGATCCCCAGCCAACGCAGGTCTTCCAGCATGGCGGCGTACTCCGGCTGCGAGCGCTGCGGATCGAGGTCTTCATTGCGCATCACCAGCGTGCCCCGGTGTTGCAGCGAACGCTGATACGCCGTCCAGAAGCTCCGGGCATGGCCCAGGTGCAGGTATCCCGTGGGTGAGGGCGCAAGGCGGCCACGATAAGGGGCGTTCATAGGACGGAGAGTTTCTCGTGCCAGGTCAGATTATAAGTTCCCCGGGAGGGCTCCTCTTCAGGGCAAACCCCTCTTTTAGGGTAGTAGATTTTGCCGGAAACCAGGATCAATGTGTGTTAAAACTCGGGCGGCCAATCTGTGCGGAATCGCGATGATTGGCGGCGAATCTGCTGGCCGGGCTATCCCCGTGGACGGATAAACGCAGCCGCTGCGGAAGCGAGATCGGATTTTTCATCAAACGTTTGATAGCATGCTAATGGTCCTAACCACGCAGCTATTTACTGGGTCGGCAAAGCCGGAGTGCCGGGCGTGACCCCTCGTATCTAGACTTGGAGACTGGAAAACCCCGTGCACCGCTCAATTAGATTTCTGGTGACAATAGGTTTCGGGCTTATTCTTTCGGGTTGCTCCAGGGGAAACTCATCCGCCAGACCCAATTCCGGCACAGCAATCCCAGTCAGGATATCTGCCGCAAGCGAACATCTTGCGCACCTTAAAGTGCAGTCCACGGGATCGCTTTTTGCGCTCGATGAGAGCATCGTCAGCGCCCAGGTCGAAGGCCAGATACGCCGCATATGGGTCGATGTAGGTGACACGGTTAAGGAAGGCCAGCAACTGGTGACCATTGACCCCACCGAACTCCAATTGCAGGTGGATACCCAGCGTGCCGCGGTGCGCCAGGTCAGGGCGCAGCTTGGGATCGGCCCCAACGATGGCCCCCCAAGCGATCCTTCCAGGGTTTCGCTTGTCCAGCGCGCGGCAGCGGACCTGATGGATGCCAGGGAAAAGTTTGAGCGCGCACAGCAGCTCTTTCAATCCAACCTTATTTCCAGAGAGCAATTCGACGAGGTATCGTCCAGGTTCGACAATGCTAGTGCGGCGCATAAGTTGGCGCTTGAGCAAGTGGAACAACTCGCGGCGCAGCTTCAATCCAGTGAGGCGCGGCAGCGGCTGGCCGAAAAGAAACTTGCCGATGCCGTCATCCGCGCTCCCTTTTCGGGAGCGGTGAAGGAGCGCCGCGTGAATCCCGGAGAGTTTATTGCGGCGCAAACTCCGGTCATGGTTCTGGTTCGCACCGATGAACTCAGGAGCCGCCTGGATGTTCCGGAAAAGTGGGCCAGCGCCGTAAGCCTGGGATCCACCGTCGAGGTTCATGTGGATGCCTATCCGGGGGACGTTTTTGAGGGCAAGGTGGTCCACATCAATCCAACCGTGAATCCCACCTCGCGCACATTTCAGATTGAGGCCCTTCTCACAAACAAGGACGCCCGTCTTAAACCGGGCTTCTTTGTGCAGGCTTCGTTGCGCAGCGAAGTCGAGGAAAAAACCATATCCGTGCCCGCAGAGGCGCTGGTCTACGTCTTCGGAACCTACAAGGTCTACGTCCTGGATGGCAAGCGGGTGGTTGAGCGCGAGGTTAAGACGGGCCTGCAAAACTCCACCCCCAGCGGAGTGAGGGTTGATATCACGGAAGGCTTGAAAGTTGGGGAACAGGTTGCGCTGGCGCCGCCCGGCACATTGTTTAACGGTGCGATCGT
>DASZRZ010000115.1:0-8122 GCA_035548935.1 Terriglobales bacterium | reverse complement strand
GCTGGGGCGGGTATCGCCGGAGATCACAATCGAGCGGTCGGGCGTATCGATCCTGAAGCCCAGCGCATGCTTCCAGTTGCCATGCTGAACCTCGAAGGCTTTGACCGTAATGTTTGAATCGGTGAATACAGTGCCGCTGGTGACCTCGGTGACTTTTGTCTCCCACTTCACGGGGGCTGCGTGCTCGAGTCCGCTGATGCGAATTTCGCGATCCTCGGCATAGGCGGCAACGATGTGGTCCATCATATTTTTCAAGCCGGGCGGGCCGAAGAGGGAGAAGGGTTGGTCGCGCTCGCGTCCGTAATAGAGCATGGCGGGAAGTCCCAGTGTGTGATCCGAGTGCAGGTGTGTGATGAATACGGGACCAAAGCGGCTGATCTTCACGTTGGAACGTGCCTGGGCTTCGAGAATGCGGCGTTCAATGCCGGGGCCGGCGTCGAAGGTGTAGAGGGTGCCGCGCACAATGATGCCAATGCCCGTGCCCGAGCGGTCGGCGGTGATTCCCGGGGCTCCGCTGCCGAGAATGAGGATCGCGGACTTGTCAGGATCGGGCGCGGGCGCCTGCCGCTGCTGCGCAACTGCAATGGATGTGGTAATGGCAGCCAGCGCGAGAATTACAACCAAACGATTCTTCATGACGGGACTCACTCCCCGGAGTTGTAGTGACGATTGTGGGGACTGAAGATACTACATCCGGAAAGAATCCCAGGCACAGTCCAGCCGGGTGCTACCTCACATGAGCGACCAAACCGCGACCATGCACATGGCCGCGCGAAAGGCCAGGGCGGGGAGCGGAAGTCCGCGCTTGAAGCGATTCCAGAGCAGGGCCAGAAGAAGCATGGATGCAATCATTGCCGCGGCGGCAAGCAGGGCTTGCGGCGCGTTGAGTCCGGAGAAGTTCTGGCGCAATCCCGTGTTCCAGAGCGAGCCGTAGAGAAGGCAGACGTGGACGAAATAGACCAGCAGCGATTCCTCCGCCCATATCCTTATGGTGGCTCCGGCGGCTTGGGGCAGTTGCCTGAGCTGGAGCAGAACTCCCATGAGGAAGGACACGACACCTGCCCGCATAAGAACTAGCGTGGGGCTGGCTCTCCAGAAGATGGCTTCGCCGTAGAGTGGGATTGCCTGCTTCTCCAGCAGCATGCCGGTCATGGCTGCCAGGGCCCCGCCGAACAGCAGGACGCGGGCAAAGGCAAACGTGGGCTTGGTACCGCCACGCGTGCCGTAGCTGAAATAAAAACGTCCGGCGGCGGCGCCGAGCAGGAGATAGGCAGCCCAGGGAAACAGCGGGAACGGCGATCCGGTGGAGCCGCCGATGTACGCCAGCAGGAAGGTGGGAAGTTCACCGGCCTTCCAATGCAACCACAATGCGGGCGCGGCGAGAGCGATTGCCGCAGCCAATCCCAGGCAAAAACGGGCAAAGCGCGCGGGAGTCCGGCTTACAAGCACTAGGAGCTGGAGAAGCAGGAGCGTAGCGCCGATGGCCTGCAGAACGTCAACCTGTAGGCCGGCCTGCCAGCCCGCGGCATCCAGCCAGCGCAGGTCCCGCAGGCTGCGAACCGGAAAGCGCATGGCGTAACCCAGAAGAATGAACGAGGCGAAGCGCAGGGCGCGGCGCAGGACCGCTGCACTGAGATGTGAGTACCGGTCCCAGTGCCGCAGGGTTGCCAGGGCAAAGGAAAAGCCGGACATCATCATGAATGTGGGCGCGGTGAAACCCCGGACAAAAAGCCACAGGTTGTACCACCCGGCGCTTTGGTAGGAGGGATGCAGCAGAGCGTCCAGCGTATGGCCCTCGATCATGAGCACCGTGGCCACCACGCGCGCCAGATCAATGGCCTCGATTCTCATGCCGGATTTGGGGGGAAGGTCCAGGGTCAAACTCCGTTGAGGTCGAGCCAGTCTCCATTGTAAATGCGTCCTGATCTGTCTGGAGTTGCCCGCGTAGCTTTTCCGGCATTTGTGAAACTTTACGCAAAGCGGCAGCCAATACCGAGGCCGCCGCATGGGTTGAGTTTCGCCGGAAATGCTACATTGGAAGGTAATGTCAGCTCCGGAATCGCACTTCGTTAAAGCCTGCAAGGCGCTGCCCACGTCCATAACCCCGGTTTGGTTTATGCGCCAGGCAGGGCGCTACATGCCCGAGTACCGGGAGGTGCGCAAGCACCATTCCCTGGTTGAAATCTGCAAGACGCCCAAACTCGCCGCCGAGGTGACCATTACCGCCGCCGAAGCCCTGGGCGTGGATGCAGCCATTATTTTTGCCGACCTGTTGCTGCCGCTGGAGGTGATGGGCGTTCCCTTTCACTTTGAGGCTGGCGAAGGACCGGTGATCGAAAAGCCGGTACGCTCCGATGCCGACATAGCGGCCGTCACCGACGACGGGGCGGCAGAGCTCGGCTATGTTGCCGAGTCGGTGCGCCTGGTCGCTAAACACTTTGGAGCGAAGGTTCCAGTCATTGGATTTTGCGGTGCGCCCTTCACGCTGGCCAGCTACATGATCGAGGGCGGCGGTTCGCGGCAGTACACCGAAACCAAAAAGCTGATGTACCGTTCGCCGGAGCAGTGGGACCAGTTGCTGGCGAAGCTGGTGCGGGTGCTGGGGGAATATGCCGCCGAGCAGGTGCGTGCTGGCGCCGATGCGATCCAGGTATTCGATTCCTGGGTGGGATGTCTGGGGGAAGACGACTACCGGAAGTACGTTCTGCCGCGCACCACGGAGCTGGTGCACTCGTTGAAGAGCACGGGGGTTCCCATCATTTACTTCGGGACAGACACCTCAATGCTTCTGCCCGCAATGAAGGAAACGGGCGCCGATGTAATCGGGGCCGACTGGCGGATCGGGGTCGATCAGGCCTGGCGGAGCCTGGACTTTGCGGGAGCGATTCAGGGGAATCTCGACCCGGTGCTGCTTTTTGCGGGGCGCAAAGAGCTGCGGTCGCGAACGGAAGATGTACTGCGCCGCGCCGGAGGACGTCCCGGCCACATCTTCAACCTGGGGCACGGAATTCTGCCGGAGACTCCGGTGCAGAATGTGAAGGCGGTGGTGGATTACGTGCGCGACTACTCTTCGAAATACGCGACCAAGGCCAGCGTCCATTGGTTTGGAGATCAGGAATGAGCGGCAAAGCGGCAGAGGCGGTATTGCTACTGGCTCACGGCAGTCCGGAGCGGCCCGAGGATGTTCCCGAGTTTTTGAAGAACATCACCGGGGGTCGGCCCATGCAGCAGAGCACCATTGACGAGGTAAGCCATCGCTATGGATTGATCGGGCGCTCTCCGCTGACCGACATTACCCTGCGGCAGGCGCAGGGCGTATCTGAAATTCTTGGGCTTCCAGTTTACGTGGGAATGAGGAACTGGCGTCCTTATACCAGCGAGGCGCTTGCCCGCATGAAGGCGGATGGAATCACGCGGGCAGTGGCGATTTGCCTGGCGCCGCAGAATTCGCGCACCAGCGTTGGTCTTTACCGCAAGGCGGTGCTGGGGGGCGAAGAGCTTCCCTTTGCCGTTGAATTTGTGGAGAGCTGGCACGATCATCCGCTGCTGGTGAGCGCCTTTGCCGAGAAATTGCGCAGCGGATGGGAGCGGGCTTGCGTGGAGGCCGGTGCTTCCCTGCCAGTGATTTTTACCGCACACAGCGTTCCCGAGCGGACGATTACCGAGGGCGATCCCTACAAGGCGCAGGCGCATGAAACCGCCGCACTGGTGGCGCGGGAGTGCGGCCTGGCGGAGTGGACGTTTGCCTTCCAGAGCCAGGGGATGTCGGGAGGCGTGTGGCTGGGTCCAACGGTGGAAGACACGATTCTGCAACTGAAAGAGAAGGGCCACAAAGGCGTTTTCATCCAGCCCATCGGTTTTCTTTGCGACCACGTGGAAGTTCTCTACGACATCGATATTGGCTTCAAGGAATTTTGTGAAGAGCGCGGGATTGGACTTTGGAGAGCGGAGTCTCTGAACGAATCTCCGCTGCTGTTGAATGCGATCGCGGACATTGCGCGGATGCGGCTCGCCGCCGCCGCCGCCCCGGTTGAAAAGATCTCCCTTTGAAGAGAGTGGCCATTGTCGGGGGCGGAATTTCCGGCCTGAGCGCGGCGGTAACTCTTGAAGATGCGCGCCGCAAGGGCGCGGCCATTGAATACACCCTGCTGGAAAGTGCCGCCCGCCTGGGCGGAGTGCTGCGCACCGAGAAGGTGGAAGGCTGCGTGGTCGAAGCGGGTCCGGATTCCTTTCTGACGGAAAAAAGCTGGGCGGCGGAGTTTTGCCGCTCCCTGGGAATCGGCGAGGACCTGATCTTCTCCAACGATGCCGAGCGCAAAACCTACATTGCCGTGAACGGCCGGCTGATTGCGATGCCGGATGGATTGCAGTTCATGGTCCCCACCAGGATTTTCCCGATTGCGCTTTCACCGCTTTTTTCGCTTGGCACCAAGTTGCGCATGGCGAAGGAGTATTTTCTCCGCGAAAAAAATGGAACGGACGCCGCAAATTCAGCCGAGGACGAAAGCGTTGCCGGTTTCATCGGACGGCACTTCGGGCAGGAGATGGTGGATCGTCTGGCCGATCCCCTGCTTGCGGGCGTTTATGGCGGGGATGCGGCCAGCCTGAGCGCACGGTCGGTCATGCCAAGGTTTGTCGAACTGGAACAGCGCCATGGAAGCCTGAGCCGGGGTCTTTTTCGAAGCCGCAAGCAACGGGAGAAGGGCGACGGGAAGGCAGGCGCGCCACGGCCTATTTTTACTTCATTGCGGAATGGCATGCAGCAGATGGCGGAGGCAGCCGCAGCGCACCTGGAGCCACGGCGGGTGCAGGTGAACGATCCGGTTCGCGCGGTACGCCGCGAGTCTGACGGATGGAGGGTGATTGGCAGCCGCTCCGCCACCGAGGTATTCGAGTCGCTGATTGTCGCCACTCCTGCCGGTATCGCCGCCAAGCTGCTGGAGGCGGTGGATGGCAGCCTGGCTTCCGAGCTGGGGCAGATTCCCTACAGCTCGTCGGTAACGGTCGCGCTGGGATTCGAGAAAAAGGCGCTGGCCTCCGCGCCCCCGGGCTTTGGATTCCTGACGCCGCGAGCGGAGGGACGGCGCATGCTGGCCTGCACCTTTGTTCACGCAAAATTTCCCCATCGCGCACCTCCGCAAACGGCGCTGCTGCGCTGCTTTCTGGGCGGCTCGCACGATCCCGCGGTACTGGATCTTCCCGATGAGGAGTTGCTCCGCATTGTGCGGCAGGAGCTTCGTGAACTGATTCACGTTGATGCGGAGCCGGTTTTCTGGCGCGTCTACCGCTGGAGGCAGGCGATGGCGCAGTATGCTCCCGGACACGGCCAGCGCATGGCAAAGATCAGGGCGCTGCAAGCCGGACATCCCGGACTGGAACTGGCGGGGAACGCCTACCGCGGAATCGGACTGCCGGACTGCATCGCCTCCGGACGCCAGGCGGCGCTCGATGCGTTGAAGAAGTTAGGGCTTACCGGCGCTGCTGAATAGCCCACTGCAAGAGACCCGCGGAGCCGATCCCGGCGGTTGCGGCCATTCTGCGATTCAACGATAAAATCCAACTGTGACTACCAATCCAACCGGCGTGCGCCGGGTCTGCGTGTACTGCGCTTCGAGCGAGCAGAGCGATGCCGCTTATCGAACCGCCGCGTCTCAACTGGGAGAGCTGCTGGCCAAAAACGGAATTGAGATCATTTACGGCGGAGGCGGCCTGGGATCGATGGGCGCACTTGCGGAAGGAGCCTTGCGGGCTGGCGGCAGGATTACCGGCGTGGTCCCGCGATTCATGAAAGAGCTCGAATGGGCGCACGATGGTTTGACGGAGCTGCTGCTGGTGGAAACCATGCGCGAGCGCAAGCACCTGATGCTGACCGGAAGCGATGCCGTGGTCGCGCTTCCCGGAGGCTGCGGAACGCTGGAGGAGCTGTTTGAGGCCATCACGTTAAAGCGGCTGGGAATTTACCTGAAACCTATAGTGCTAGTGAACACCCGTAAATTCTTCGATCCGTGCATTGCGCTTCTGAATCGCTGCATTGAAGAGCGCTTCATGCATGAGCGCCATGCGGAAATGTGGAGCGTGGTGGATTCGCCGCAAGAGGTGCTGCACGCGATTCAGGCGGCGCCGGCGTGGTCGGAACAGGCGCGCTCATTCGCCGCGCTCGACCGGCTGCCTGAATCGGGCGAAGCTTTCTAAGGGTGATGCTCCGGTGGGAATTGCTCAGCGAAGACAGGTTGTGCGGCAATAAAACAGGGTCTCCAATCTCCGGAGACCCGTAATGAAACGCGAGTAATTTTCTGGTTAGTGCTTTTTCTTGGTGGCTTTCTTTGCTGCTTTCTTCTTAGCTGCCATGATTTTTTCTCCTCTGTTGTTAGAACGTTTTCTCCCTTACAACCACCTGCGACGCTACCCATTGGATAGCCTCCAGATGTTACGCAAGATATTGCGGGCACTTATATTTAAAGTCAACAAATTTCTTGCAATTTTATGGTTGGGAATTCTCGCAAGGCAGCCCGGGAGAGCTGGAAATTTCAAAGCGGCACTGTTTCGTGGAGCACGCGGGGGAAATTTGAGGATGGTTGCAGCGCGATCTCCGGGCGCAGGCGCGTGGATTTATGTCGCAAGAAAAATTCCAATGAGCCAGCCACCGCGAAGATAATTCTGGTGAAGCATCGCGAGACCTTTCCGCGCAGGGAGCTACTCGTATGAATGAACTTGCCGGGCACTATTTAGACGAGGTGCGCCGCCAATTCCGCGGCCACAAGCGTATGGTTGAGGGCGCGATCGCGCAGGTGAGCGACGAAGAATTTTTCCGCGCCTTGGATGCGGAAGCCAACAGCATTGCCGTGATCATGAAGCATCTCGGCGGCAATCTCCGGTCGCGATTTTCGGATTTTCTGAATACGGATGGGGAGAAGGCGGACCGCAGGCGCGATGAAGAATTCGTGATGGATCGCCACAGCAGCCGCGAGCAGGTGATGGAAGGGTGGGAGAAGGGGTGGGCAGTGCTGAGTGAGGCACTGGCCTCGCTTACTCCGGAGGATATTCAGAAGAAGGTGAGCATTCGAGCACAGCCGCACACCGTATTGCAGGCGCTCAACCGGCAGGTGGCTCACTACGCCTACCACGCCGGGCAGATCGTTTTTCTGGCAAAACATTTTCGTGGAACGGAGTGGAAATCCTTGAGCATTGCGCGCGGACGCTCGGATGAGTTCAATGCGGAGATGGAGAAAAAATTCCGGCAGCAAGACTGAGTGGTGTGAGCGCCCGGCGGCGGAAAGCGATCAATCCTGAATTCAGGCGGAGGGTTGAATTTGCGGAAGGTGGTCGAGGGCGGCTGTTTCCGTTGAGTCTTTTTCTGCGGAATCCATCTCTGCCTGGGGTGAGGGAGCTTCGAGGTATGGAATTGCGGGGGAGGAGATGCCCCGGGGGAGCGCTCCGCCGTTGTAGCGCGCCATGCGGTTTTCCCACTTCAAAAAATCGGTGATGGTCTGGGGTTCGATGCGAAGCTGAACCCGGGCCAGGCTGGCGAGCAGCAGGTTGAGTTCATTGCGAAGTCCCTCGCCCGAGCGCAGGTCGCGCCGGGGAGCGCAGCGCACCGCAACCTGCACCTTGCGGTTTTTCACTTCCAGCAGGCCCCATCCGGCGGGCAATTCCTTGGAGTGGATCATTCCCGCTGGCGCCATATAAAAACGTTCGGAGCCCATGCCGAGTTCGGGATCGGCGCGAAAGGGCTTCTGCCGGTCGGCGAGGAAGTCGGCGCGGGAGGCCTTGCACTCCACCAGCACGGAGCGGCATTTGCTCTTCCAGCCAATAACGTCCGGCTGCTCACCGGAGGCGCAGGATTGTTCCGAGAGAACGATGCTGCAACGGTAGCGCGAGCGCAGCCACTGGATGGCGAGCGCAACCATGGCTTCGTGGGTCATTCCGTGATGATGGCCCCGGCGGGGGAGCTTCGCAAGTCACTGGGCGAATCCCGGCGATGCTTCTGATTCCACGCAAATCAATCGGAGCATTTACAATGCTCGTTCCGTTCGTGGACTTATTAAAAGATGGCGAAAGAAGGCATTACCCCTCGCTCCCAGGATTACTCGCAATGGTATCTCGACATTGTTCGTGGCGCCGA
>DASZRZ010000114.1:0-22078 GCA_035548935.1 Terriglobales bacterium | reverse complement strand
TGATGGGAGTGATTACCGCCGGCTGGATGTGGCGCAATCTCCGCTACTCGATCCTGGGAATTTTCGTCATCGCGGCGATTGTCACCCCCACCACCGACATCATGAATATGTGCATCTTCGCCGGACCCATGGTGGTGCTGTACCTTTTAAGCATCGGGATCGCCTGGATTTTCAATCCCATCCGGAAGAAAGCCTCCTCATGATGTGGCTTCGATTGTTGTGGAACCCGCGACACCGTACCGCATGTCGGCAGGCTCTCGTGCTGCTTCAGTTGCTAGCATTGGCCGGGAGTGCGGCATTCGGATCTCCCTTCGCCGGAGGTCCCGGCTCCACGGTGGATGGAGCGCGGTCGATGGGTTACGTGCGGCAGATCGTTGGCTTCGGCTCCCGCCCCGTGGGCAGTACGGGGCACAAGAAACTGGAAGCATGGCTGCACACGCAGTTGCGTGGCGTCATCGTCGAAGAGGATGCATTTACCGCCGCGACCCCCGCCGGACAATTTCCCATGCGAAATCTCATCGCGAAATTCCCCGGATCGAAGCCGGGAATCATCGTGGTGGCCGGGCACTACGATACCAATTACCCGCTCAAGAATTTCGTGGGCGCCAATGATGGAGGGTCGTCCACGGCTCTTTTGCTGGAACTTGCCAACGCCCTGCGGGAGCAGAAGCGGCAGGGATACAGCGTATGGCTGGTCTGGTTTGATGGAGAAGAGGCCATTCGCCAGTGGTCTTCCACCGATAGTCTCTATGGAAGCCGCCATCTGGCGGAGAAGTGGGAGCGTGACGGCACGCTCAAGAAGATCAAGGCGTTTCTATTGCTCGACATGATTGGAGACGCCGATCTGAGCATCATGCGCGACCTCAACTCGACCGCCTGGCTGCAGGATGTGGTTTTGCAGGCCGCAACCGGCTCTGGCAAACAGGCATATTTTTTCCGCGAGTCGAATCAGATCGAGGACGACCACATCCCATTTGCACGGAGGGGGGTTCCCGTGGTGGACCTCATCGACTTGAATTATGGGCCGGGAAACTCCTATCACCACACGCCACAGGATACGGTGGACAAGCTGAGTGTCCGCAGCCTGGAGATCGTTGGCAATGTGGTGCTGGAGACCATCCGGCTGCTGAATGGTCCGACTCAGTAAAACGGGTTCCACTCCGTGAAGCGCCGAGGAGCCCGGAGCGAAATACTCCTCAACCTGAATGAGCGAGATACCCATCCCCCGCCGCGCTATCCTGAGCTCTGCCGGCTCCAGCCTTAAATTTGCCTTTCGCGCCTTTCAGCATCGAAACTACCGGCTTTTTTTCTTCGGACAAAGCATCTCCCTGATTGGCACGTGGATGACCCGCATCGCCATCAGCTGGCTGGTCTACCGGCTTACTAACTCCGCCCTGCTGCTGGGGCTGGTTGGCTTTGCCGGGCAGATACCCACGTTTCTGCTGGGTCCCATTGCCGGGGTGTGGGTGGACCGCTGGGATCGCCATCGAGTCCTGGTGGTTACGCAAATTCTGGCGATGATCCAGTCGTTGTGGCTGGCGGCTTTGGCCCTGAGTGGGAACGTATCCATCTATGACGTCATCCTCCTGAGCCTTTTCCAGGGCTGCATCAACTCCTTCGATATGCCCGCCCGGCAGTCCTTTGTGGTGGACATGGTGGAGGACCGGCAACATCTTGGAAGCGCCATTGCGCTCAACTCATCGATGTTCAATGCGGCCCGCCTGGTAGGACCTTCCATTGCGGGTGTTGTTATCGGGCTGCTGGGGGAAGGGTATTGCTTCCTTATCGACGGCCTTAGCTATATCGCCGTAATTATTTCGCTGCTGGCCATGCGGCTGCCGCGCATTCCAAAACCGGCGGAGAGGCAGCGGATATGGGGCGAGCTGCGTGATGGCTGGAGCTATGTGAGCGGCTTTGCGCCCATCCGCTCCGTGCTGCTACTGCTCGCCGTGTCTGGATTTGTCGGCATGCCCTACACCATCCTCATGCCGGTAATGGCCAGCACGGTTCTGGGTGGCGGGCCCATGACGCTGGGCCTGCTTATGGCTGCCTCGGGCGTGGGCGCGGTGATCGGCGTTCTGCAGCTTGCCTTCCGCCGATCCGTGGTCGGTCTTGGCCGGGTGATTGCCTTCAATGCAACGGCATTTGGTGTGGCGCTGATTGCCTTCGCACTCTCCCACCGTCTTTGGATTTCGCTGCTCCTGATGGTGGTGACGGGATTTGGGGTCATGCAGCAGATGGCCGCGAGCAATACCTTCCTGCAAACCATCGTGAGCGAAGACAAGCGCGGACGTGTGATGAGCTTTTACACCATGGCGCTGATGGGCATGGCGCCCTTTGGAAGCCTGTTTGCCGGGGTGCTTGCCAACCGCATCGGCGCTCCCGAAACCCTGATATTCAGTGGAATCATCTCCGCTATCGCAGGAGGGATGTTCGCCGCCCAACTGCCCGCGCTGCGGGAACTGGTGCGGCCTATCTATATCGAGCTGGGGATCATCCCCGAGGTGGCCCGGGGACTGCAAAGCGCCACCGCCCTGCGCACCCCACCCGCCGAGTGAAAGCGGCGTGTGGTCTTCTAAACGGGCGTCTGCCGGGGCTCGCCGGACATTGTGGAAAGCAGGTGGAAGTACCGCCGTGCCTGCCTTACGTCGCGCGCAATCTGCTCGCGTAAAGCCTCCACAGAGGGGAATTTGATCTCAGACCGGATGCGCTGGAGAAAAATAATTTCCACGCTGGTTTCAGGTGTGAGTTCAATGGGATGAAAGTTCAGCAGGTGAGTTTCGATGGCGAACAGGTCATCGCCGAAGGTGGGCCGGTTTCCTACATTCGTCACCGAGTCGAAGCACTCTCCTGCGACATTGGTGCGGGTAATGTAAACGCCGTCCTGTGGCGCCGCTTCCTGGTAGCGGCTCAGATTGATGGTCGGCACCGTGTACTTGTGCCCGTAGCCGCGGCCCCGCCCCGGCGTGTGGAGGATCGAAAAGGGACGGCCCAGCAGTTGGCGCGCGCGACCTATCGCGCCTTCGGCCAACAGTTCGCGAATACGGCTGCTGGAAACAAGCTCTCCGTTCCGGTACATCCCCGGATAAACCCGCACTCCAAATCCCGCTTCGCGACCCATGCGCTGGAGCAGTTCAATATCGCCCGCCGCCTTGTGGCCAAACCGGAAGTTGAAGCCTTCATGAAACTCACGGACCCGCAACCCTTTCGCCAGAAGCTGGACGAAGGCCTCGGGGGAAATAATGGACAGGTCCCGCGAAAAGGGCAGGAGCAGTACCGCGTCCAGCCCGGTTTTGCTGAGTAATTCCAGCTTGTAAGCGGTGGGGGTGATGAGCTTGAAAGCCACCTCGGGCTGCAATATCCGGTTTGGATGCGGATCGAAATTCACCAGTACGGCGCGCGCCCCCAGCTCACGGGCACGCTGCTGCATCTGTTGAATGACGAGCTGATGCGCCCGGTGTACCCCGTCGAAGTTCCCTATGGTGATGACCGTGGGGCCGTAGCCCGCGGGAATTTCCTCAAGATGGCGGAAGATATCCATGGAAGGTTTCTAAATCTCGAACTCCAGCTTCAATCCATCGGTGGCAAGCCACACGTCCGGGGGGAGCTGTTTGCTGGTGGCCGCATGGCCCAGATCATGCGAGATATGCGTGAAGAAAGCCCGCCGGGGCTTAATCCGCCGCACCATGGCGAGCGAGTTCTCCACTGTGGAGTGGGTCGGGTGTGGTTCATGCCGCAGAGCGTCGAGAAACAAAACATCCAAATCGTTTAACAAAGCAAAAGAGCTGTCCGGAATTTCATTGAAGTCGGTAAGGTAGGCCGCCCCGCCAAAACGGAAGCCGCAAATTTCCGCGTCGCCGTGCATCACGGGAATCGGGAGGAATGTGGCTCCGTGCAACTCCACCGGACCGTTCAGGGGTTTTAATTCCACCCGCGCCAGCCCGCCATATTTGTACTTGCCGTCGAAGATGTAGGAAAACATCTGTCCGATGCGGTTGAGCGCTGTTGGTTGGGCGTATAACGGCAGCCTTTCCGGGGAGCGGAATGAAATCGGGCGCAGGTCATCCAGTCCGAGAATGTGATCGGCATGCGCGTGCGTATAGAGCACCGCGTCGAGCGTGCGGATTCCTTCGCGGATTGCCTGCTCGCGGAAGTCGGGCGTGGTGTCGATTACGACCCGGTGTCCCTCATAGGAAACCATGATGGAGGGCCGGGTGCGCCGGTCGTTGGGATCGGTCGAAGTGCAGACCGCGCAATTGCAGCCGATGGTTGGCACCCCCATGGATGTGCCGCTGCCGAGCACGGTGAGAGTGGCCTTCATTTCCGGCTGCCTGGACCTCCGGGCTGCGGGGCGCGCGTGAGCGCGTTGGTCACTTCTACATACGCCATGCGCAGCTCGTACAGGCAATTCTGCATAAGGTTCTCTTCCTGCGGCGATAAGTTGCCCTTGGTTTTGTCGGAGAGAATCGCCATGGTGTCGATGGTCTGCCGCGCACCCACCAGATCGACCGGCGGCGGCGCGCCCCCCTCTTCGCGCATCAGGCCCAACTGCATGAGAGCGCTCATGTAGATGGAAGCCACAAAGCGCTCGAAGGTCATCTGCATGTCACGTCCGGGGCGGCCTCCCAGGGCGGAGGCCAGCTCCTTGTCCAATAATCCGGCCGAGGCATTGAAGGCGTCTTCCTGTGCCTTGCGCTCTTCCACCGAGGGGATCTCGTAGCTTCCCGCAGGTTCTTCCATGAGCTTTTCTTCTGCGCCACCGGCTTCGCTGGCCGGCGCTGTTACTGCCGTGGAAGACGGCGTGTTTACGACTTCGGGGACAACCGCCTGAGCTACCGGCGCCGGTTCGTCGGCTTCGGCAGGACGGTCGTGTGAGACCTCGCCTTCGGAGGTGAATCTACGCCGGTCGGTAATGACAAATTCCGGTTCGTTCTTTGGCTTCATAAAGTTCCAACCTGTAAATCTTTAACTTACAAATCCCTGAAGGGCACGGCAGCCAGGGAAGCCTGGAACTCGCCGGCCTGAACGACATTGCCGGGGGTTGCGGCCTCGCGCCGGATATATCCCAGAGCCACGTTTTGGGTGCCGCCATTCCAGGGCAATGTTGTCGCGCTGGTAATCTCGCCCACTTCCTTGGCTTCCGCCAGAATCCTGGAGCCGGAGGACGGCGCGCCGCCCTGCACACGGAATCCCGTGAAGGTCCGGCGAACCTGCCCGCGCGCGTGGATGCGCTCCACGATCTCCTGTCCCACATAGCAGCCCTTGTTGAAGCTAAGGGCCTGAAGCTGCTCGGTCTCCTGAGGCAGGTCGCGATCCCGTATGTCCTGCCCATAGCGCGGAATGCCCGCCCAGATACGGAACATCTCGAGGGCATCCATTCCCACCGGATGCGCGCCCGCAGCGATCAGGGCGTTCCACACAGTGCCCAGATTCTCCGGCGACATCCAAAGCTCGTAGACTTCGGCAATGTCGCTTGCCAGCCGGGTGATGGAAAAACCTATTCCCTCCCACACGGCGTCTTTTATTTCCAGCAGTCCTGGTATTTCCAGCTCTGGGCTTTCAGGCAGCCCCATGCCGGATTGGAGCAGTCCCGCCTTGCCGAGAACCTCTCTGGCCTGTGGCCCCTGTACCGCAATGGCCGCCAGTTTATCCGTGGCATCGGTGACCTCGACTTCATCCATGATGATGAACTTGTCGAACAGCTCCAGCACGTTTGGGACCTGCCAGCGGGCGGTATCGACCATGAGATATTCGCCACGGTTGTAGATGTTCATATCCGCCAGAATGCGGCCCTGCGGGTTCAGGAAAAAGTTGTAATTCCCGCGATTGACCGCTAGATCGCGGATATTGTTCGTGACCATGCCGTTCATCCATCGCATCCGGTCATTGCCGGTTACGATGATTTTGGCTCTCCAGCCCAGGTCATAGACGGCGCAGGCTTCCCGCAGGGCCAGGAATTCGGCATTGGGGCCGCCGAATGAGAGCGCCGTTTCCACCCCTTGATACTCACCTGGGTGTGCACCGGACTCGATCAGCTTGTCATGCAGCGGGGAACGGACCATAGCAATCAACCATTATAACCAGCGGGAGGATTGAGGGTTTCACCATTGCACTTCGATAACACTACTCGACAGTAGTAGTATTGCCGCTGCAACTCAAGTTCGACCGGCAAGACATGTTCGACAGGAGATCACTCATGCGCATCGCTTACGCTTCCACCGTTGTACTCGCCATGGCTTTACTGCTTCCCTCCGTCAACGGAGCGCCCTATCAGGATGCCGACAAGAAAGTAGCCGGGGGTGGCATCTCGGCTCCCGGGTGGCAGGGCAAAGCGGATAAGGGGGAGTCGGTCAACGACTCAAAGTTTGTGAAGGAAGGGAACACCCTCCACCTGACGAGCGGCCCGGCGGCGTTTTACTGGAATCCTGCCGATACCGCGAAGGGGAACTTTACGGTGAAGGCGACCTTCCGGGAGCCGAAGCAGACCATGAGCCATCCGCATCCGTTTGGCGTCTTCATTGGCGGAAGCAAACTGGATAGCGATCAGCCCACGCTCCTGTATTGCGTCGCCTATCGCGATGGAAGCTACCTGGTGCGTGGGTTCAGCGGTGGAACGGTCATGACCCTTACCCGCAAGCAGGCAAACCCCGCCGTTCACAAGACTGCTGGCCCGGAGGAAGAAGTTACTCAGGAAGTGGCATGGTCGGTAAAAGATGGCCGCGCCGAATGTTCCATCAACGGGACCGTGGTGGGGGGATTCGCTCAGGCGGAGCTTGTAGGGCCTGGGAAGCTCGAATCAATCGACGGGATTGCAGGGATTCGTGTAGCTCACAATACCGACGTTTACATCACGAATTTCGGAGTTTCGAAGTAGCCTGCCGTCAGGCAGCGTTACAGGGCGGTATTGGCCGGGAGGGAGGGGGAGCCCTGAATCCTATTCGTGGATCGCCTTGGCGAGCTGGGCGAGCTCGTTTTCGAGCTGCGCCATAAGGGCATCCCGAACCCGCTGACTTTCCAGGTGGTTGCAGCCACCCTCCGCGATTTCCGCGGGGGTAAGATGGCGGCGGCACGTGTGACAAATGATTTGAGCAGTCATTGGAACCTCGACTGCTAAAGTAGCGCTCTACCCGGAACCGCGGTAGATTGCCACAGTCACTTTTTTGGGTAACGGGCGTAATGGCCTGCCAGGGCCGCTGCCGCATTTCTATTGACGTGCGGCGCGGGGCTGGGGCGGTTTGGGCCCCTGCCATGCTTCCGTTACCTTCCGCTGCTCCTGGGCCAGGCTCCGGGAAACTTTGATCTCCCCTTCGCGCACAAACCGCTCGTGGTTCTCTTCAAGCTCGCTCGGCAGGTACTGGTAGTTCACCGTAACGCCAAAGGAATCGCGAAGGCCATAGGGCCGGGCGTTTCCAAAGGCGTTGATGCGTTCCAGACGGGCTCCATTCGAAAGGTGAAACATCGCGACCGGATCGTATAGCTTTCCGTTCTGGCGCAACTGCGTCAGGTAAGCCAGGGCCAGCCGCTCCAGCGGCTTGGTGAGTACCTCGCGATGCGCCAAAGGCTGCTCAAGCAATGTGAACAGGGCATCGGTTGGATCGCTGACCTTGGCTGCCGTGGTCAGTTCGCGGGCGAAGTCGCTCAACAGGCGCTTGAGGCGCTCGCGGGTAAATCCATTGGGGCCGGAGTCCCGCAGCCCTTTGGAGAAGGTCGGCAGCGGCGAAAGCGTGCTGTAGGTCTTGATGTTCGGAAATTCGGTGGCAAGCTCCGCGACCACCTGCTTGATCAGGAAGTTTCCGAACAGAATTCCCCGCAGTCCCTTCAGGCAATTGTTAATGGAATAAAAAATTGCCGTGTCGGCCTCTTCCGGGTCCATTACGGGAGCCTGAATGTTGAGCAAGGGTTCAAGGTCGCCCGCCAGACCTTTCGACAGGGCCACTTCCAGAAAGATGATGGGTTCATCGATCAGCGCGGGGTGGAAGAAGGCAAAGCAGCGCCGGTCGCTCTCCAGGCGGCGGCGCAGATCGGGCCATCCGTTGATCTCGTGCACCGATTCATATTGGATGAGCTTCTCCAGAATCAGGGCTGAAGTCTTCCAGCTGATGCGCTCCATGCGCAGGAATCCACGGTTGAACCATGACCGGAACAGGTGCTTCAGGTCGTTGTCGAGGGCGCGATAATCGCCATTCTGGCCGACCGTCTCCAGTAGATGTTCCCGAAGGCTCACCAGGATTTCGGTTCCCTGGGGGGCGGTGTTGATCCGGCGGAAGAGCTCCTGCCGGGGCGACTCCACAGCCGCGGATAGTGCCGCGAGATTGGTGCTGTCGGGAACCTTCTGGTAATCAGCCGCGGCGCGGAGAATGGCGCTCTGGTCGGGTGAAAACCTGCGCGAGAGTATTTCAAAAAATTCCTGGCGCTGCTTCGGGTTCATTCCCCGGTAGCGTTTGATGATCTCCTGTGCCAATACCGTCTGCGAAGCCTCGCCGCGTTCGGAGAGCAGGTGGTTGCACAGAAAGGTCATATCCGTGCCGCGCCGCTCTCGTAATGCCCGCAGGAGATTACTGAATAATCCGCCCATGATCCCTCGGGGAACCAAACTAGAATCAGGTTCCTGTCCCTTTGTAAGAATATATACAATCCCCCGTCAAGATAGCTTCGGTAACAAGGCTGCTTTCCGCAGTGATTGGTTTCTCCATGCATCCATGGCGTGCTCCTGGGATGGGGCCAGTTTGGCGGATGCGGTTTGGGTGCTTCGGCCTATAATGCGTGGTTCACAAAACGTTGCCAGTTAAGAAGGGGAATTCGCCAATGTGGAGATCGATACGGGTGGCGGCAGCGCACATGCCGCTGGCGGTGGCCTTGCTTGCATCGTCGTCTCTGGTTTGGGGACAAAGTGGCGCGACCAACGGCGAGTGGCCGCATTGGGGCGGCGACCTGGGGAGCACCAAGTATTCCTCCCTGGATCAGATCAACCGCGACAACGTCAAAAATCTCAAAGTGGCGTGGCGTTGGAAGGCCGATAACTACAGCCAGAGAGCTATCTTTAACATGGAGGCTACCCCGCTCATGGTGGGCGGGGTGCTCTACACGACTGTGGGAATGCGGCCCGGAGTGGTTGCCATCGACGGCGCGACCGGCGAAACACTGTGGTTTTATCGCTTCGATGAGGGCCGCCGTGGCGAAGCCGCCCCACGCAATCTGAACCGCGGAGTGGAGTACTGGACCGACGGCAGTCAGGAGCGCATCCTCGTTATCACGCGCGGATACCGCCTCATTTCCCTGGATGCGAAAACGGGAATTCCCGATCCCGCATTTGGGAAAAACGGGATCGTTGACCTCTACGAGGATTTTGATCAGCCCACTCCCAAGGATGGCACCATCGGATCCACCTCCCCGGCTGTTGTCGTAAAGGACGTGGTGGTGGTTGGCGCCGCGCTGCTGGCGGGCTCATCGCCCAAATCCATGGCGAATACCAAGGGCTATGTTCGTGGCTACGACGTGCGAACCGGCAAACGGATCTGGATATTCCACACCATCCCCGTGAAGGGCGAGTACGGGTATGACACATGGCTGGACAAGTCCGCCGAATACACCGGGAATACGGCCGTCTGGTCGCCATTCTCCGCCGATCCGGAGTTGGGTTACGTCTATCTGCCGGTGGAATCGGCAACCGGTGACGCCTATGGCGGACATCGTCCGGGGAAGAATCTTTTCTCCGGCAGCCTTGTCTGTCTGGACGCTAAAACCGGCAAGCGCATCTGGCATCAACAGCTGGTTCATCACGATATCTGGGATTACGATATCGCGTCGCCTCCCACGCTCATTAACATCACCGTGGCCGGCAAGCCGGTTCGCGCCGTGGCGCAGCCGACCAAGCACAGCTTTCTTTTTGTCTTTGACCGGGTGACTGGTAAGCCGGTTTGGCCGATCGAAGAGCGCCCCGCCCCTGCCGGAGATGTGCCCGGAGAGTGGTACTCTGCCACGCAGCCGTATCCCACCAAGCCGCCCCCGTTTGATCGGCAGGGAATTAAAGACGAAGACCTGATCGACTTCACCCCCGAACTCAAGTCCGAGGCGCGGGAGTTGATCAATCACTACACTTACGGTCCTTTATTTACCCCGGCCACCCTTCGCGGCGCAAAGGGGCTGCTGGGCACGCTGCATGTTCCCGGAAATCAGGGCTCTTCCTTGTGGCAGGGGGCTGCCTGGGACCCCGAAACGCACATGTTTTATGTGCCCTCCGTTACCAACATGAATGTGCTCTCCCTGCAGCCGGGGGGAACGCGCTCCGATATGAGGTATATCGCGGGCGCTGAGAAGCGGCCTGATCCACCACCCGAGGTTCCGGGAGTAGTGGCGAATTCGCCGGAGGGAGCCGCGGCTTCCGCCGCAAAGCCCGCTGCTTTCAGGGATCCGGTTGCGGCCTTCGGGTCACGTGAGATTCCCAGGCTTGGTCCCGGCGCGAACCGTGGTCCATGGGGGTTGGGACCGCAGGGACTGCCTTTGTTGAAGCCACCCTATGGGCGAATCACCGCCTACAACCTGGATACCGGCGACATGATTTTCCAGATCGCCAATGGCGAAACCTACGACTGGATCAAGAGTCATCCGGCGCTGAAGGGAATGAATATTCCCAAGACCGGTCGCGCGGATGAAGGCGGCATTCTCGTCACCCGAACTCTGATGTTCGCCGGGCAGGGCTGCGGACTTTTCCGCGCGGGATCAGGTGGCGGAACCGCGTTTTACGCCTATGACAAGAAGACCGGGGATGTCATCCATGAGATCACCCTTCCCGGTGGTACCTGTGGCAATCCCATGACCTACTCGGTCAACGGCAGGCAGTTCATCGTGGTTGCCGTGGGATCGCGCACCACGCCGGCTGAATTCGTTGCCTTGGCGCTTCCGAGCTCTGAACCTGCTCCGGTAGCGGCGCCAGCGGGGGAATGAGCCGTAGCTCCTGATAAAAGTAAACGTAGCGAACGAAAGAAAAAGAAACGAGGCCCTGGTGTTCAGGATTGCGGTGATCCCCGGAGATGGGATTGGAAAAGAAGTGGTGCCGGAAGGCATTCGCGTTCTGGAAGCGGCTGGCGATGTCTTTGGTTTGAAGTTTTCCTGGAAGCACTTCGACTGGAGCTGCGAAACCTACGTTAAAACCGGCAGGATGATGCCGGAAGATGGGCTCGATCAGCTTCGCGGCTTCGACGCCATTTTTCTCGGCGCCGTTGGTTATCCCGGCGTTCCGGATCATGTTTCGTTGTGGGGTTTGCTAATTCCCATCCGCCGCAGCTTTCAGCAGTATGTGAACCTGCGCCCGGTGCGTTTGTTGAAGGGAATTGAATCTCCCCTGAAAAATTACCAGCCGGGACAAATCGACTATTGCGTGGTGCGCGAAAACAATGAAGGCGAGTACTCGGAAATCGGCGGCAGAATGTTTGCCGGAACCGATCAGGAGATGGCCTTACAGGAGTCAGTTTTCACCCGGCGCGGTGTGGATCGCATTCTGCGGTATGCCTTCCAGTTGGCGCAAACGCGGAAGTCCCACGTCACCTCCGCCACCAAGTCCAATGGCATTATTCACACCATGCCGTTCTGGGACGAGCGGTTTCAGAAAATCAGCGGTGAGTTTCCACAGGTTCAAACCAGCCAGTACCACATCGATATCCTCACGGCCCATTTTGTCCGGCATCCGGACTGGTTCGATGTGGTGGTGGGCTCGAACCTTTTTGGCGATATTCTCTCCGACCTGGGCCCGGCGACGACCGGATCGATCGGGATCGCACCTTCAGCGAATCTGAATCCTGAAAAAGAATTTCCGTCGATGTTCGAGCCTGTTCATGGCTCGGCCCCCGATATTGCCGGGAAGGGCATCGCCAATCCCATCGGACAAATCTGGTCGGGAGCCATGATGCTGCGGCATTTTGGAGAGGAACAGGCGGCCAATGCCGTCGAAGTGGCCATCGAGTCGGTGCTTGCGGACCTGAAGATACGCACTCCCGATATTGGCGGTAACTCCACCACCCGCGAACTGGGAGAAGCCATCGCGCGGCAGGTTCGCAAAGCGTAGTTTCGAAGCGTAGCTACTAAGCTACGGCTGGCTTACGCGGCAAGATTGCGCCGCAGCGTCGGGGCGTCGATTTCCTTCTCCCATCGCGCCACCACCACGGTTGCCACTCCGTTGCCCACCATGTTCACAAATGCCCGGAACATGCTCATAAAGCGGTCGATGCCGAGCACCAGGGCCATGCCTGCAACCGGGATGGTGGGAATGACGGTGAGCGTACCCACCAGGGCGATAAAAGCCGCGCCTTGAACCCCGGCGGATCCCTTGGAGGTCAGAATCGTCACGGCAAAGATGGTGAGCTGCTGTTCAAACGAAAGAGGCGTGTTCGTGGCCTGGGCGACGAATAAAGCCGCCAGCGTCATGTAGAGACTGCTGCCGTCGGTATTAAACGTATAGCCGGTGGGGATGACTAGGCCCACGAGCGACTTGGAGCATCCCAGCGCCTCCATCTTGGTCATCAGCGCGGGCAAAACGGTATCGGAAGAGCTGGTGGCGAGCACGATGGCAATCTCTTCCTTGATGTAGGACAAAAACCGGAGGATGTTGAAGCCGGCCAGTCTCGCCGCCGCTCCCAGAACCACCAGAATGAAGAAGAAGCAGGTGAGATAGAAGATCACGATCAGCTTCAGCAACGGTCCGAGCGAGGCGATGCCATAGCGCCCAACGGTATAAGCCATGGCGCCAAAGGCGCCAATGGGAGCAAACCGCATAAGGATATTGATAATCCCAAAAACCGCGTGGGTCAGTCCGTCGATCATCAATACCACCGACTTGCAGCGCGCCCCGCCTGCGGACAATGCGAAACCAAACAGAACGGCAACCACCAGCACCTGAAGAATGTTGCCCTCGGCAAAGGCGCTGACGATGGTGGTTGGAATCAGGTTCATCAGGAAGTCGGTAACGTTATGGGCCTTGGCCTGGCCCGCATATTGCGCCACCGCCGTGGTATCGAGTTTGGTCGCATCGGCATTGAAGCCCGCGCCCGGGTGGGTCAGGTTCCCTACGATGAGGCCGATCAGCAGCGCCAGCGTCGATACCACTTCGAAGTAAAGTAGCGCTTTGCCGCCCACGCGCCCTACCTTCTTCATGTCCTCCATGCCGGCAATCCCGGTTGACACCGTGCAGAAGATCACCACTGTGATGATCATCGTGATGAGGCGGATGAAAGCATCGCCCAAGGGCTTAAGCTTTACTGCCGTAGCGGGCGCGAAATGACCCACTACGATTGCGATCGCTATCCCGATGAGAACCTGCCCCCAGATGCTTTTGTAGAACGGCGTTTTCCCAGATTTCGAAGCTTCCGCTGCGGGCTGTGCAGTCGGGTGCGCATGCATCGTCTGAGACGACGGGATCATCGGAACTCCTTTTCGGTCTTGAGGCGCTGCTTCCGGAACAGGCTAGCCCCTGGGTTCAGTGGTTCGGCTTGGTCAAGAGTGGAAAATCATAACCCGGAACGGCCCGGAGTCCAAACCCGGTTGCCCATGTTGGCGATCCCATGTTGACGATTCAAAGCGGAGGGTTATAGACTCCAGCCGACCTTCGGCATCCAAAGGATGGGAAATGAATAGAAAACTTGGTCGGTATGTTTTGCTGGTTGTTTTCACCGTAGTTGGCGGTGGATTCAGGCTCGCGGGACGCGCGCAGGAAGCTTCGCAATCAGCGAATCCGAACCCCGGCAAAAAGATTGAAACGGTGGGGACCATTCCCTCGTCCGGATATACCGAAGGTCTGTGCGAAACGCGCGATGGCTCTTTTTACATAACCGGAATCGACGAGCAGATATTCTGGAAGGTCAGTCCCGATGGCCACGCCGAAAAATTCGCAGCTATGCCCGCGCACATCATGGTCCCGCTGGTAACAAAGAATGGATTCATCGCCACGGCGCGGCAGGGCGTAGCTCCCCGCAGCCCTCTGCAGGATGGCCGGGTACGCATCGACTTTTCCACCGACATCGGCACGCAAATTCTCATCATCGATAAGACCGGCAAAGTAACCGGTACGGTTCCCGGAATGAAGGGGGGCTACTTCAACGGCCTCGCCGAATCGGGACATGGCTTTTACCTAGTGGCGGATTCGGGCACTCCCGTCCTATGGAAGGTCGATCTTGCCAAAAAGACGATCGAACCCTGGTTTAAAGACGATCAACTAACCTCGCCCGCAGATGCCAGCCTCAATATCGGTGGGAATGGAATCAAGGTGCATGGCGGCTGGGTTTATGTTGGTGTGAGCAGCCGGAACGCCATCTATCGCGTGGCGATCGACTCCAAGGGCAGCCCCAAGGGCGCTATGACGATGTTTGCACAAGGCTTCCGTCCGGATGATTTCGACATCGCAAAGGACGGAACCATCTACGTGCCCAGCGGCAATGCGATCTTCAAAGTTTCTCCGGCGGGGGAGGTCAGTAAGTTTCTGGAAATTCCAAGGCTTGCGGCCACTGCCAAAATCAGCCGGGATGGAAAGTGGCTGTATTGGCCTACTCGCGGCGGCACGGAGCCTCAGCTTTTGCAGAGGGTTGCAATACCGTAAAAGCCGCGGGAGCTATAGTTCCACCAGACTCAGGTTTTTGCCCTTCAAGATGATCTTTCCGTCGCCGTCCCGGATGTATCCGATGCCGGTCCCATTCTTCGCCGGATGGAAGGTAATCGTGATCTCGTCGCCCGGCTTAAGTGTGTCTTTCGTCCAGCCCGCCCGGGTGAGGTAGAGGGGGCTGTAGGTTTCCACGGCCCAGTGAGTGACCACACCCTTATCGTCCTTGGTTTCGAACTCCAGCACGCAATGGGGATTCTCCCAGTGCATGCCGGTCATCGTCGCCTTTGAGGTGATCGACTTCGTCAAATCGTAGAACGATGTTCCGTGATGTGCCAGGGCTGGTTTGCAGACGGCCAGCATTCCGGCGGCCACGGTCAATGCCAAAAGCAGCTTGCTTCTCATGGATGATTTCTCCCAGATTCGATCTTGTTTGAGCAATTTGTCTGCTCCTGCTACTTCCCGGTTGCCGGCTTCCCTCCGGACTCTGGAAGGTTCTTCTCAAACCATTGGGCTTCATCTTCCGCGATACAGAATGCCTCGCCGACCGCCCATGTGGGTTTGAGATCGTAGGTGCGCTGCGTCTTCCAACCCGCCGTGTAGAACTTCGGGTCCTCGATTAGGAGAGAGATGCGCAGATGATCGTGGTCGATCCGCTGGATGCGCTCGGTGACCTTCAGGGCTTCGCTGTGCGGATGCCCGGCTCCGTCAAGCCATGTTTTATCGTTAAAATTTGCGGATTCCACCACCAGGTCACTGCCATCCCAGTGTCCGATGGAGTAACCCATCCATAGTGGATCGGAATCCGTGGGCATTGAGCGGCCATCCATCCAGACCTGCCGCCACATGTGAGCGGATTCATAAAAGATGAAAATCCGCTGCGGGGTCTGCACAATCTCCACCGGGTTCACACCGTAGGTATAGATACGCGGAACTCCCGGCGGATGGCAGCTATAAGCGGGGTCGATCGTTATGGGGCGCCCACTCTTCAGCTCCCGTGTGTTGGAGTCGAATCGAAGCTGCGCCGCCGGCGTCATTGGGGGAGCAGGAGTCTGGTCGCTGGGGCCGGGCTTCCACACGCCCGAAAGATCATGCGCCAGGCCTGTTCCCGCCTGTGCCGCTGCCGCCAGGGGGAAAATCAATACCATCAGCAGGAAGCTTGCCAGGCCTTTGAGTGCGAAATTCCTCACCAGTGAACGCCCTCCTGAATTAACGGTGCGCATATGAACGGTCTGCATAAAAACAGCTAGGGCAGCATGGCGGCGATGTTCCGTTTGGGCGTCGGCCCCACCGGAATGCGGGCGACTTCTTTCATCGACTTGATGTCCACGACCGAAACATCGTCGGTGGTGGTATTGGCCACATAGGCCCGCCTGCCATCGGGAGAGATCGACACCCATCCTGAGCCTTTGCCTTCCAGATCGGCAGATCCCAGCACCTTCAAATCGGGCAGCGAGTAAAAATACAGCGCAGAGTTGATTCTGCTGCAAACCACCAGGACCTTGTGGTCAGGCGTAATCGCCATGCCGTGGGAGACTTCATTGCCCGGCGGATACGGTTTCTTGCCCGGGGGCAGTGCAGGGTTGGAGATGCGGGCCACTTCCTTGCGCGTGGCGAAGTCCACAACGGCAAATCCATTGAAGGCGGTTAATTGCATGAATATCCACTTGGTCGAGCCATCCGGATTCGGCAAAATCGCCATGGGACGTATACCCAGGTCCAGGGAAATCGTCGATTCGAGCTCTTCTGTCTGCGTGTTGATGACCGCTGCGCCTTTTCCGGCAATCGATCCGGCAAGCACATACTTTCCGTCGGGGGTTACATACGTATTGTGAATGCGCATGCTAGTGGGAATGGTTTTGACTCGCTGCAGCGATGTGGTGTCGATGATGTCCACCGCTCCCTTGCCCCCGGCGATCGAGACGTAAACGCGCCGCCCGTCGGGCCCGATTGAAATGTTGTTGGGATGTTCGCTCAACGGAATGCGATTTATAAGCTGCAAGGTCCGTCCGTCCACCACATCAAGGGATGTTTGAGCCTCATCGCTGATGAAGATGCGGCTGCCGTCGGGCGATACCGCGGCGCCGTGGTTGAGCTCTATTCCCTTGATCTCCCCCACGATCTTATTCGTCTCCACATCGATGACGCTGATACTGTCGCCGGCGAAGTTTGTCTGGAGGATGCGCGCCTTCGTCGCAGGAGCGGTCAGGGGAACTTTCGCGCCGAAGACCCAGGCCTTTAGCGTGAGCCATTCCGGATTATCCATGGATGCGAACTGCTTGCCGCCCATGTGCGCGGCATCGCCGCCTGCCGACTGTGCCAGGGGATGAACCAGAAGCCTGCTCTTCAAGCTTCCCGGCGTTACCACCTGTGAGAACTCTTCGAAGTTCTTACGCGAGTCTTCCTCGCTCCACAAAGGGCTGCCCTCGGGCAGCGGCTGCAGGCGCGGATGCAGGCGGACGCCCGGGTCCGCGTGGCACAGCACACACCGGGAGTGCCCCGGCCTCTTCGCCAGGAAGATGGGCTGCACCTTTAGCTTGAAGAACTCAAAGTCCAGTGCGGAGGTTGAAGTTGCAGACGCAGCCTCTGCCTGCTGAGCCTTCGACTGTTGACCCGCCATTCCCAGGATAATCACCAGCAAGCATGTAAGAAGTTTGCGCACCGCTTATTCCTTCCTTACTTAAATAGCCATTGAAAATGGATTGAGAGGCCTGTTCAGGGCGACGCAAATTATACTCGCGATCTCTTCAGGGAGTCAGGAGGGAGTAATGCCTCCGGGAGTTTGATCCAGTTATGGCATTGAAAACAAGTGTCTGGCGTACGCCATGGTGCCTGATTCCACGAGCGATAATTCTATTGGCAGCATAGAAAGGTTCGATGAGCGGATTGGAGGAAACCGCGCTAAAGTGACATATGAAAGCGTGAAATAATAAACGCACGCTTTCAGCCTTGGGGTGTCTTATGAAGGCTGTATTGGCGCTTATGGCTCTCTTAACAATGTCTCTTTCGGGTTGTGCGGCTTCCCGGCATCTTGAATCCCAGTTGCCACAGATGTCGATTCCGGGAAGCTGTATTCTCGGTGGGAAGGTGACGAAGAGCAGTTGCGTGCAGGTGAGCGCCGACTACGCCGAGTGCAATGCAGTGATTGTCAGGTATGCCTGCGTAAAAGCCGAGAGGTGGAGCGTAGCGCCCGGCAAATGAACTGCAGGTTCGGGAGCCTTACTGACTAACGGTTTGCTGCTTCACTCCCTTCGGCTTCCCGGTTTCATGCATGGTACGATTTCGAATGCGCGGATCGAAATCGTTGCTTTCCGCTGATCGAGAGCTGGTGCAAATCGTGGACGCCGCGCTCGCTGACTCCGCCCGCCGGAGTGGTGCATGGCTGGCCTGCCATCTGGGTTGTAATCAGTGCTGCATGGGAGTTTTCGCCATCAGCCAGCTCGATGTCCTCCGGCTCAAAGAAGGCATGGCGGAACTTGATCAGCGTGATCCTGATCGTGCGAAACGCGTGCGCGCACGGGCTCGCGATACGGTCCGCCGCCTGAGTCCTGATTTTCCCGGAGATGTTTCCACGGGAATCCTTGACGGGTCCGCCAACGGCCTCGATAACCCAGCCTTCGAAGATTACGCGAACGACGAACCTTGTCCCGTGCTTGATCCTGAAACCGGTGGATGCGATCTCTACACGTCGCGTCCCATGACCTGCCGCGTATTCGGACCTCCGGTGCGAACCGAGGAGGGAATCGGGATTTGCCAGCTTTGCTATAAGGGCGCAACCGGGGAGCAGATCGCCGCCTGCGAGCTCCATGCCAACACTGCCGATCTTGAAGCCGATCTGCTGGCGCGCGTGCAGGCCCTGAGCGGCAAAAAGGGCGACACCATCGTTGCCTTTGCCCTGACGCGGTAGAGCTTCCACCTGCCGGAACGGAAATCCCGACCCGCAATCTTTAAGACATTCCGCAATGGCCGGGTATTACAATACCGAGCCGCGGCAGCAGTCCATGGCTTGGCGTGATGATTTCTTACGGGACAACACATTTGGGAGGTAACAGATGGGAAGCAAGATTTCCCGGCGGAAGATGATGGAGAGCATTGCCGGAGGCAGCCTGCTGGCTGCAGCTCCAATGGCCCTTGCGCAGAATGCAGCGCAAAGCACTTCCCCCAATCTTGGTTCGTGGGATAAGCCGTTTGACATTCATGTTCACGTTGAACAGGAAGGCAACGATTTCGCCGACATCGGGTCGATTGACGAGATGATTGCCAAAGACTACCGGTCGCGCGTGAGGTTCATGGACCATCACGGTATCGCGACCTCTCTCGTCTCGCCGGGATTCCGGTATAGAAAGGCAGAGGGAATCGTCAATACGCGCAAGATGAACGATATGGTGGCGGCTTATGTGGCAAAGCATCCCGACCGCTTTCCCGCCGGAATCGGCACGGTGGAGGTATCGCATGGCGACCCCTCTCTGCGGGAGCTGGAGCGCATGGCGAAGGATCTGAAGTTGAAAGGGGTGGCCTGGCATCACGCGGATTCCGGGCAGGCGGTCGATCATCCCTTTATGCGGCCTTTGTTGAAACAGGCCCAGGAACTCAAGCTCATTCCCTTCATCCATGTCCGTGAAAAAGAGTATGAAGCGTGGTGGAGGCTCGAAGTGCTGGCGGAGGAATTTCCCGGCATGACGTTTGTGGCATTCTCCGGCATGACAACTACGGATGACCGCACGCACGCCGCGCACATAGTCAGAAGAAGGCAGAATATCCTCGTGGATACCGGGCCGGTTTTTTACGGAGGAGAGGGCGCAATCGAGTCGTTTGTTAAGAGGTTTGGAGCCAGCCGGCTGCTGTTTGGCAGTAACGGGCAGGCCACCCTCACCTTGCAGGCAATCCGTAATTCGCAGCTTTCGGTTGAAGAGAAGACCCTGGTGATCGCGGGGAATGCCAGGAAATTGCTGAATATGCCGGAGTAAGAGATGTGGTGCCGGGTGTTATGCGATGACAGAACCGGTCGTCCATTGGAATTGGTCTGCGGAATTGGCCTGCCGTTGAACTGGTCTGGACACATTGACTCAAAAGTTTGATGCTCTCATCCTCGGCGCAGGTGCGGCAGGTCTAATGTGCGCCATGGAAGCCGGTAAGCGAGGCCGCCGCGTTGCGGTGATTGAGCGTGCCGCGCGGCCCGGCAGGAAGATTCTCATCTCCGGAGGAGGCCGCTGCAACTTCACCAATCTCCACTGCCAGCCGGAAAATTTTATCTCTGCCAACCCGCACTTCGCCAAGTCGGCTCTCGCCCGTTATACGCCCGCGCACTTCGTGGAGCTGGTCGAGAAGCACGGGATTCCCTACCACGAGAAAACGCTGGGGCAGTTATTCTGCGATCGCTCGGCGCAGGACATTCTGGGCATGCTCGAAGCCGGATGCCGCGAAGCGGGTGTGCAATTCTTTCTGAATAAAGCCATCGAAGAGGTACGGCGCGCGAGTGATTTCGTTGTGCTCGCTGGCGCTGAAAAGTTTCACGCCCCGGTGTTGGTTGTCGCCACCGGCGGCCTCTCCATTCCCAGGATCGGGGCCACGGGCTTGGGATACCAGTTGGCGCGTCAGTTCGGATTGGCAGTCCTGCCCACGCGGCCCGCGCTGGTACCGCTTGTCTTTGGCAGTGAAGATCGCGCCCGCTATTGCGATCTGGCGGGTGTTTCGGCAGACGTTGCCGTATCCATCGGCGATGTTCGTTTTCGCGAGAAGATGCTTATCACCCACCGCGGTTTGAGCGGGCCGGCTATTTTGCAGATTTCCTCCTATTGGAAGAAGCCGCAGCCGCTCATGATGGACCTTGCCCCAGAGCGGGACGTCACGGCGGCGCTCCGGCTGAACTCATCCAGAAACCGGGCGGCCGTGGGCGCGGCCTTGCGTGCCGTGCTTGCCAACCGTCTGGCGGACCGCTGGCTTGAGCTGCACGCCTCCGCGAATTGGAAGAACTCCGATCTGGAGTTACTGGAACGCCAGATCCATCAGTGGGAAATAACTCCGGTTGATACCGAGGGCTATGCCAAAGCCGAGGTGACTGCCGGAGGTGTCGATACGGACGATCTCTCGGCCAAAACAATGGAGAGCCACAAAGTGCCCGGCCTCTTCTTCATAGGAGAGGTTGTAGACGTCACCGGCCATCTGGGAGGATTTAACTTCCAGTGGGCCTGGGCCTCGGGCGCCTGCGCGGGCTGGGCGCTCTGACCGTTTCCTGATTTGTGCTCCTGATTCTGCTGAAGTTTGCGGCTGCCCGGGCCACCCCGGAGCACGCAGCTTCATCAGAACCGCCAGGAGCGGGAAAATGACAGCTGCGGATGTTCTGGTGGAAACCCTTATCGACTGGGGCGTGGACACAATCTTCGGCTTGCCCGGCGACGGTATCAATGGCGTCTTCGAATCCCTTCGAACCCACGCCGGCAAGATTCGTTTTATTCAGGTACGCCACGAGGAGTCCGCCGCTTTCATGGCCACCGGCTATGCAAAGTTCACCGGACGCCTGGGGTGCTGCATCGCCACCTCAGGGCCGGGAGGCATCCATCTTCTGAATGGTTTATACGACGCCAAACTCGATGGACAGCCAGTCCTGGCCATCACCGGCATGGCCTACCACGATCTGATTGGGACCAGCGGCCAGCAGGATGTGGAGATGGACAAGCTCTTCATGGATGTTGCGGTTTACAACCAGCGAGTGATGGGGCCTACGCACGTCCAGAACATTGTTGAGATCGCCTGCCGCACCGCCGAGACCAGCCGTGGTGTTGCGCACATTACTTTTCCCAAAGACATCCAGGAGATGGAGATCAACTGGAAGCGGCAAAGCTCAGCGCGCAATACTGAGAACCACGTTTCGATGGTGCATGCAGAGTCCGTCCCCCTCGCCTCAGAGCAGGGAATACGCCGTGCCGCCGAACTGCTGAATGGCTCCCGGAAGGTTTGCATCCTCGCTGGACGGGGGGCTCTGAACGCAACCAGTGAGCTTGAGCAAACCGCCGCTATTCTGGGTGCGCCGATTGTTAAAGCACTGCTTGGCAAAGCCGCCGTGCCGGATGACAGTCCCTATACCACCGGCACCATCGGCCTGCTCGGCACAAAGCCATCCGAAGAGGCTCTCATGAACTGCGACATGCTTTTCATGGTCGGCTCGGCCTTTCCTTACATGGAGTTTCTGCCTAAGCCCGGTCGGGCAAAGTCGGTTCAGATCGATTCGAACCCTACACGGATTTCACTGCGTTACCCCGCGGATGTTGGCCTCGTGGGTGACAGCAGGGAAACCCTGCGCCAATTGATTCCTCTGCTCAAGACGAAGAAGGACCGGAGCTTCCTTAAAAAAGCGCAGAGTGGCATGCAGGACTGGCGCGAGTACATGGAGAGGCTGGGCACGTCGAATAACATGCCCATGAAGCCGCAGGTGGTGGCCTGGAATTTGGGCAAGCGGCTTCGTAGCGACGCCATTGTAACCTGCGACAGCGGGAC
>DASZRZ010000113.1:0-4391 GCA_035548935.1 Terriglobales bacterium | reverse complement strand
GGCGCGCCAACTTCAGTCCGGAGCGCGGCCAATGGTGGACAGTCATTCGCGCAAACCCTGCAGGGTGGCCCAGGACGAGATTCGAGCCGGAAAAGTTAAGTGGTTCATCCCTGCGATTTCCCCATCCGGAACGGAAATGGGTGGTGAGATGCTCGACGCGTCTTTTGGGAACTAGTACCGGCGGCAACGAAACTGTGGCAATCAGCGCCGGGCGTGAGTCGTTTGCGGCACTTGTATCGTCTAATTTACTGCTGTGAGTTGAGACTTACGGCAGATTCAAGATTTTGCTCCCGTAAGTAAGAAGGGACGAACTTCGTGCTCCGCCGCTTGCTTTGGGCCGATGCCGGATCATCGTCTTCTTCGGTCTGCGCCTTCCATGAAAATCGCTCTCGGAGTCAGTGGTGGCATTGCCGCATATAAAGCGGCGGAAATCCTGCGGCAGTTGCAGGATCATGGAATTCGCGTGCAGGTCATCATGACGCATGCGGCGCAGGAGTTCGTGCAGCCGTTGACGTTCGCGGCGCTCTCCGGCGAAAAGGTGATTACCGGCATTTTTGACGTTACGGGTGATTCCAACCTGGAATCCGCCATTGAGCATATCGCCGTGGCGGAGTCGATTGACTGCCTGCTGGTAGCGCCAGCCACCGCCAATGTACTTGCCAAATTTGCCCAGGGAATTGCCGACGACTTTCTGACGACCTTGTTTCTGGCGACGAAAGCGCCCGTTGTGGTGGCCCCGGCGATGAACGTCAATATGTGGGAGAGCCCGGCTACACAGGCCAACCTTGAGCTATTGAAGCAACGCGGCGTGCACGTGGTTGAGCCGGGAAGCGGATATCTGGCGTGCGGAATGGTCGGCGCAGGCAGGCTCGCGCAAAATGAAGCCATAGTGGAAGCTGCGCTGCACGCCCTGGGAGTGGCACGGGACTTCATTGGAGAAACCGTGCTGGTGACCGCGGGGCCGACCCGTGAGGCGATCGATCCGGTGCGCTACATCAGCAACCGGTCCAGCGGCAAAATGGGCTATGCACTTGCTGAAGCTGCCCTGCGGCGGGGTGCGCGCGTCATCCTGGTGAGTGGTCCCACGGCGCTCAAGGCTCCGGAGGGCGCCGAGTTCGTGGCGGTGCAAACCGCAGCGGAGATGCGGGAGGCCGTGCTGGCCCGCCTGCCGGAGACCACGGTGGTGATTATGGCCGCGGCGGTTGCGGACTACACGCTCAAAGCGCCGGCTTCGCGGAAGATGAAGCGGCAGGGGCCGCTATTGCTGGAGTTGGAGCCCACGAAGGACATCGTTGCCGAGGTTGCGGCGCGCAAGCGGACGCAGATCGTAATCGGCTTTGCCGCGGAGACGGAGAATGTCCTGGAGAACGCCCGCAAGAAGCTGGTCTCCAAGGGGCTCGATGCCATCGTTGCCAATGACGTCTCCCGCAGCGGCATCGCCATCGATTCCGACCGGAATGCCGTCACCATCCTGAGCGCTTCGGAGCTCGTGGAAGTTCCGGAAGCAGGCAAGCTGGAAGTAGCGCAGCGCATCCTCGATGCTGTGCAGCGGCTGCATGTCGAGCGAGGGGTCTCCGCTGAGGCGCACGGCGGATAATGAATCGCAGGCTATCTTCGCAAACACAGGATGCTATTGCCGCCCGTGTCCGCTACTACCGTGAGCTGGGCATATACGACTTATACCGGCGGCCCGTGGATGAAAGCGCCGTTGCAGTTCCCGCCGTGGACCCTCTCGCACAAAATCCAGAACCAGTAATCCCAGGTTATTTCGATCCGATGGACACGAACGCCACCGCGGAGGAGCCTTTGGCCAGATTGCCCGAGCCGGAGAAGAACGGGAAGAGTAGCAATAACAAGAAGAAGAGCGATCCAATTCTGGCTCTGCAGCAGATTCGCCATGACATCGGCGATTGCACGCGATGCAAGCTGCATGCGCAGGGACGAAAGCAGATCGTCTTCGGTGTGGGCAATCCCGAAGCCGAGCTCATGTTTGTTGGCGAAGGGCCCGGTGCGGACGAAGATCAGCAGGGCGAGCCCTTTGTGGGCCGCGCAGGCCAGTTGCTGAACAAGATGATCGAGGCCATGGGCCTGAAGCGTGAGCAGGTTTATATCGCGAATGTAGTGAAGTGCCGTCCGCCTGGAAACCGCACGCCCGAGCGCGATGAGATTGAGACCTGTTCTCCATTTCTGATGAGCCAGATCGATACCATTAAGCCCCGGGCGGTGGTTGCCCTGGGGGCTGTGTCGGCGAAGTGTCTGCTGGCAATCAGCGCGCCGATGTCGGAGCTGCGCGGGCAAACCTACGACTTTCGCGGATCGAAACTGTTTGTCACCTACCACCCGGCATTTCTGCTGCGCGATCCCCGCCAGAAGGCGGAAGCGTGGAAGGATCTGCAGAGGGTGATGAAGTATTTGGGTTTACAGGCAGCGAAATCCAGCAGCAGCTAACCGGCGCTTCCTCTACGCACGCATACTCGTTTCGGAGCACGCTCGAAGGCTGGGGCTGGCTTCCCAACCTGAACCCCCGGTCGTAAACTGCAAGAGTCCATGCCCACATTCTGTGATGTCGCGGTGCCCGTCCCCCTGGAGACGACGTTCACCTATCGAGTGAATGGCGCGGCGCCGGTGGTTGGCGGGCGCGTGCTTGTGCCTTTCCGCCAGCAGCGACTGCCTGGGGTGGTGGTGGCGCTGCACAACACTCCTCCCAGTGTTGCCGCCAAGGAAGTTCTGCAGGTTCTCGATTCCGTCCCCGTTCTGGATGCAGGCTTAATCAAACTCGGTGAGTGGGTGGCGCAGTATTACCTCGCACCACTGGGCGAGGTGTTTCGCAGCATGCTTCCGCTGGCGGCAGAGGTGCGCCGGGCGCGCGGATACCGCATTACGGAGCGGGGCATTGAAGCGCTGCACGAATCCGCCGAGGGAGGCTCGTCCCTGCGCTCGCGAAGGCCGCCGGAAGAGCAGGCCGCGGAATACAAGGTGCTCGACTACCTGCTCGATGGTGAGGTGGCGCGGGAGGCTGCGCTGCGCTCGGCGGCGGGCGTGTCGAAAGAGGGGCTCAATGCCCTGGTTCGCAGAAAGTGGATCACCCGCGAAGATCTTTCCGCGGTGCGCGATGCCCGCCGGTTTGTGAGGATTGCCGTGCTGAAGGATGTGGCCTCGAATCCCGATGCAGTTTCCGGGATGGAAGCGGCACCTGGCGTTCACGAGGGCCGCAAGCTGAACGGAAATCAGATGGCCATCATCGCCGCGCTTCAGGAGGCCGGGGGCCGGGTTGCGGTGGAGGATCTGAACTCCCTTGAAGTGCCGCGGACCACGCTGCATACGCTGGTGCGGCGGGGCGTGGTTGAGATCGTTCAGGAGCCCGCAAGCTTCAGCGTCTCCGGCCTCAAGACCCGGCGTACGCTGGAATTTATTTTTACGCCCGCCCAAAAGAAGGCGCTGGAGCATATTAATGCCACGGTCGCGGCGCGCTCGTTTTCCGTGACTTTGCTGCATGGGGTCACGGGTTCGGGAAAAACGGCGGTTTATCTCTCGGCAATGCGGCACGTGCTGGAGCAGGGACGCTCGGCCATCATGCTGGTGCCGGAGATTGGACTTACGCCCGCCGCGGCGGCGCATCTGCACCAGGTTTTTGGAGGCGAGGTCGCGATTCTGCACTCCGCGCTCACCCAGGACGAGCGCAGCGAGCAGTGGCATCGCATTCACAGCGGAGAGGCCCGGATTGTGATCGGCACGCGCTCGGCGGTCTTTGCGCCGGTCTCGGATCTGGCGTTGATCGTGGTCGATGAAGAGCACGACAACTCTTATAAGCAGGAGGAAACTCCCCGGTACCATGCACGCGATGTTGCCGTAATGCGCGCCAAAATGTGCGGTGCGGCGGTGGTGTTGGGATCGGCGACGCCGTCGCTGGAATCCCGCTACAACGCGGAGCGCGGCAAGTATGGGTTGATCGAGCTGCCCGACCGAGTGGAGCGGCGTCCTTTACCGGAGGTGGAGGTGGTGGACATGCGCGCCGAGTTTCATGCTGCCGGACACGAGATGGTGATCTCGCACCAGCTGGCGGAAGCCATCAAGGTCCGCATGGAACGAGGCGAGCAGGCTCTGGTGCTGCTGAATCGCCGGGGATATTCGTCCTTTGTGCTGTGCCGTTCCTGCGGCGATACGGTGCAGTGCCGCAACTGCGCCATTGCGCTCACTCATCACAAGCGCGACCGCCGCCTGCTGTGCCACTACTGCGGCTACAGCCAGGGGGTGCCGCAGACCTGTCCCAAGTGCGGCAGCGAGTACGTGCAATTTCTCGGAACGGGTTCGGAGAAGCTGGAAGAGGTGCTTCACGGGATGTTCCCGCAGGCGCGCATTGCGCGTCTGGATCGCGATACGGTGCGCAACCG
>DASZRZ010000112.1:0-9350 GCA_035548935.1 Terriglobales bacterium | reverse complement strand
ACCGAGGTATTCAGAGTACCGTTCACGTACAGCGAGAGTGCAGTGCCGTTCCAGGCGCAGGCAATGTGGTAGAACTGCCCCGCCGCGACCGTGGCGTTTGAAGTCAATCCCTGGGAATTAGTTCCATCGCCCAGAATGCAGAGGAAGCGGTTGTCGTTGTTGATTTCGATCGCATAATTGTGAGAAGGATCGGTGGTTGAGCTTCCTTTAGCCAGGATACCGTGCCATATGCCCACGGCATTCACCTTCACCCACGCTTCAATCGTCCCGGTATTACTCAGACCAAGGGTGGCGGAATCGTTGACGCGGATATAGTCGTTCACGCCATCGAAGGCCACTCCCGTTCCGTACTTCGCGGCGGTCCAGGTCGGCCCGTTGGTTAGCGTGCCGTTATTGTTGTGGCCTGAAATATCTACTGCGGTCGTCCCCGAGCCTTCGTTGAGGGGGTAAGCCGACATCAGCCCCGAAGGCGGAGGCGGAATGGTATTGGCCACGGTTATGCTAATAGCTCCGCTCATTGCCGGATTGCCAGAGGTGTCGCGTGCCCGTGCGGTAAGCGAATGAGCTCCGTCGGCGGTGGTTGTGCTGTTCCATGAAATGGAATAGGGAGCCGTCGTGTCTTCCGCGCCCAGTGGCGACCCGTCCACAAAGAACTGCACGCCGGCAATGGCAACGTTATCCGTGGCGTTGGCCGATAGAGTAACCGTCCCGGAAACGGTTGCGTTATTCAACGGAGCGGTGAGCGAAATCGTGGGCGGCGTAGAGTCGAGCGGAGTGTTGTTGACCGTAACGTTCACGCTCGTGCTGGTTCCGAGGTTCCCGGCGGCATCTCTGGCTCTGGCGGATAAGGTGTGGGAGGCATTGCTCGCACCCGTGCTGTCCCACGAGATGGAATAAGGAGCGGTGGTGTCTTCCGCGCCCAGTGGCGACCCATCCAGCAGGAACTGCACGCCCACCACTCCAACGTTATCGCTGGCATTGGCAGAGACTGCAATCGTACCGGAAACGGTTGCGTTATTGAGCGGTGAAGTCATGCTCGACGTGGGGTTCGTGGTGTCGGGCGGAATGTTGTTGACCGTAACGTTGACGCCTGCGCTGGTTCCGAGGTTCCCGGCTGCATCTCTGGCGCGCGCGGATAACGTATGGGCGGCATTGCTGGCGCCCGTGCTGTCCCACGAAATGGAATAAGGGGCGGTGGTGTCTTCCGCGCCCAGAGGCGATCCATCCAGCAGGAACTGCACGCCCACCACTCCAACGTTATCGCTGGCATTGGCAGAAACTGCAATCGTGCCGGAAACGGTCGCGTTATTCAGCGGGGCCGTCATAGTTGCGGTGGGGTTCGTTGTATCCGGAGGCTGGGCCGCGACCAGCGCCGTGTTCATGTCGGTCTGAATCTCGGTTGCCGAGAGCGCCCGGTTATAAATGCGAACTTCGTCGATGATTCCGCTGGTGGGATCGGAATTGCCGCCATATTGTCCGATGGTCAACGGAGCCGTGTTGACCGATGGCGTTACTCCCTGCGCAGCTGACGCGTTTTGCGTTCCATTCACATACATCAGAGCTGTGGCGCCGTTCCAGGTGCAGGCAATGTGGTAGAACTGCCCCGCCGCCACCGCGCTGCTGGAGGTCAATACGCTGGCGCTGACGCCGTTACCAAGAATGCAGAGGAAGTTGTTGGAATTGTTGATTTCTATGGCGTAGCTGTTGGCAGGATCACTGTTCGAGCTTCCTTTGGCGATAATTCCATGCCACTTGCCCAGGGTGTTTACTTTCACCCAGGCCTCGAGCGTTCCCGTACCCCCCAGACCCAGGGTGCTCGAGTTGTTGACCTGGACGTAGTCATTCACGCCATCAAAGTTCACGCCAAGTCCATATTTACCGGCTGCCCAGGTTGGTCCGTTCGTGAGCGTACCGTTATTGCTGTTGCCAGAAAGATCGGAGGCGGCCGTGCCTGAGCCTTCGTTCAAGGCATACGCGGCTACTAATCCTCCGGGAGGCGGAGGAGCCGCATTGCTCACCGAAACGCTGATGCTGGTGCTTGTTCCCAGGTTCCCGGCGGCATCACGCGCCCGCGCGGACAGGTTGTGGGAACCGTTGCTGGTCGTGGTGGTGTCCCACGAGATGGAGTAAGGAGCCGTGGTGTCCTCCGTACCCAGGGGGGACCCATCCAGCAGGAACTGGACGCCCACCACTCCGACGTTATCGCTGGCATTGGCGGAGACGGTTGTTGAGCCCGAGAGAGAAGCCCCGTTCAGCGGCGCCGTCATGGAAGCCGTGGGATTCGTGGTATCGGGAGGGGCCGACACACCCAGCGGAGTGTTCATGTCGGTTTGAATCTCGGTCGCCGATAATGCCCGCCCGTAGATGCGCACTTCGTCGATGTATCCCTGAAGCTGATCGGCGTTGCCCGCAAACTGACCGATGTAAAGAGGAGAGGTGTTGGCCGCCGGCGTCAGATTCTGGGTTACCGACGTATTCAGGGTTCCATTGATGTAAAGCTGGAGGTTCGTTCCATTCCAGGCGCAGGCCAGATGGTAGAACTGTCCGGCTGCAAGCGTGCTGGTTGAAGTTGCCGTTCTGTTGCTGTTGCCGCTGCCCAGAATGCAGTACACCTTGTTGGCCGTTGTGATCTCCATCGCGTAGTTTTGCTTGGAGTCGTTATTCGCCGTGCCTTTGGACAGGACGCTGTGCCAGCGGCCGAGGCTGTCGATTTTGACCCATGCTTCAATGGTTCCGGCAGCGCCGATATTCAGCGATGTCGCGGAAGGTACGGAGATGAAATCATTGACTCCGTCGAAGTGAACGGAACTGCCGTACTTGCCGGTACCCCAGGTGGGGCCATTGGTGAGCGTGCCGTTATTCGCATTTCCAGAAGAATCCGCCGTCGTTACTCCCGCATTCTCATTCAACGCATAGGCAGCTGTAATGCCCGGCGCGCTTTGCGCGACGGAGACTCCCGGCAACAGCAGCGTTATGACCGATGCGAATATTGCTGCGAGTAGCGAAGCTCTACGGATAAAACCAAAATCACGTACCAGAAAACGGACAGAACTCGGGGTCATTAAAATACCTTTCAGGAAAGCTGTTGCACAAATGTTTCAGCGCCGGGTAATCCGGCGTCAGTGTTCGAAATCACAAAAGGACCGTTCCGTGAAAAATATAATGAGGGAGAGTGCCGGCTAGATGAGCTGTGGAAACGCCACCCTGTACTGTTACTGCAGCAGGCGGCATCTTATACATGGTTCCTGGGTTCACGATTAACTCAGTGCTTTCTCAAGCACATCTGCGATGCGCTCGCTGGCAAGCCCATCCCATAAAGGCGGTACGGTACTCGCCTTTCCTTGTCCCTTCAGGATTTTCGACAATTCAACGCGAAGTCTGCCGAAATCCTGTCCGATCAGGATGTTGGTGCCCATATCCACCGTCACCGGACGCTCGGTATTGCTGCGAAGGGTGAGGCAGGGAACTTTCAGGTAGGTGGTCTCCTCCTGAATGCCGCCCGAATCCGTGATGACGACCGTGGCGCGGCGCTGGAGAGCAAGAAATTCGATATAAGGCTGAGGCTCGGCCAGGTGAAGCTTGCTTACATCCATGCCGAATTCCGCGATCCGGCGGCGGGTTCGAGGATGAATGGGGAATACCACTTCCAACTGGGAATTGATCTCCAGAAGGTTTTCCAGAATGTTCTTGAGAGCATGGTCGTCATCGACATTGGAAGGCCGATGAAGCGTAACTAGAGCGTATCGCTTGGGGAAGCCGTTTTCCGGGGCTTGCATGATGGCCGGTAACAGTTTAACCAGCGAGTCGATCATCACATTGCCGACCATGAAGATCTTATCCGGGGAGATGCCTTCACGCTTCAGGTTGACGTCACCGTCTTCCGAAGGGGTAAAGAGAATGTCCGCGAGCTGGTCGGTAATGAGACGGTTAATCTCCTCGGGCATGCCGCGATCGAACGAGCGCAGCCCGGCTTCGACGTGAGCCACGGGGACCAACAGCTTGGAGCAAACCACCGCCGCGGCCATGGTCGAATTGACGTCCCCGTAAACCAGAACCATGTCCGGCTTTTTCTCGAGGATGATCTTTTCGAACCCGCTCATGATGGCTGCTGTTTGCTGGGCATGACTGCCCGACCCAACCCCAAGATTGACGTCGGGAGTCCGCATTCCAAGCTGGGTGAAGAACACGTCCGACATGTTGGTGTCGTAGTGCTGGCCGGTATGAACCAGCGTCTGGCTGAATTTGGGACGCCGTTCGAGCGCCCACATTACCGGCGCGGCCTTCATGAAATTCGGTCTGGCGCCTACGACATGAAGAATATGCATTACTGATTCCTGTCCTCGGGCAATTGGCTGCCACACTTCATCATTCGACTCTAAGGCCGCAGAATCTCAGCCCACGCTATGTCCGCCGTTGTGGCGCTACCATCGTTGGAGCCGATCATGATGGCGAGCTTGGGATTGGTCAACGTAACCGTCGTGCTCCCCGTCGCAATCCAGGTAGTTCCACCATCGGTGGAATAGAAGCCGGAGTAAACATTGCCGCTGCGGTCCACCCGGAGAATCAGATTCCCTGTATTGCTCAACGCCGCGGTGGACATATAAGAGGTTGCCTGTGCCACCTCGCGGAACATCTCGATTCGCGATGAGGCTACGAAGGCGCGGTCCACGCTGACGTAATTGTCGTCGTCCTGGTAGGCATGTAATCCCACCTGCTGATAGTTGGCGGTGGGATTGAAGGCCGAAATCTTCACACGGAAGCTGGTCCAATCCGCCGCCGGAGTGTAGAAGAGCGTGTTCTGTGAGTTGTTGGCGTTCTGCCAGTTCTCACCTGCGCCCAGGGGAACGCGCACGACTCCAGGGTGGGTGCTCTGGTTATAGTCGACGGCCAGTGATGCCGTTTGTTCCGTGTCGCGGGTACCGCCGCCGGCGGGCGTGGCGATGAAGCTCCAACCGGCAGCCAGCATGGCCGTGCGGTTTGCGTAGGTGAAGTCGAGGTGAACCAGGCTGGCGCTAACGTTGACGGTAAAGCCGCCAGCCAGCAGGGCACTCTGTCCGTCGGGATTGGTTACCGTCACGTTGCGTGTTCCCACCGTTGCCGCAGCCGCAATCGTAATATTCGCGGTCAGTTGCGTCGCGGAATTAAAGGTGCACGAGTTCACCGTAACGCCGGTTCCAAAGCTGCAAGTCGCGCCATTTTGGAAGTTGCTTCCAGCAAGCGTCACGCCGAGAGTCTGTGACTGCTGTCCGGAGTTGGGAGTCGCGCTGCTCAACGTGGGAGCAGGCAAAGGCACGTAAGTATTAACAGTGAATCCATTGGTCAGGCTGCCGCTCTGCGCATCGGGGTTGGTCACCGTCACGGTCCGGGTTCCAACCGTAGCCGAGCCCGAGATCGTTAGGTTCGCCGTTAACTGTGTGGCGGAATTAAAGGTGCACGAGTTCACCGTAATGCCGCTTCCGAAGCTGCAAGTGGCTCCACTCTGGAAGTTCGCTCCCGTCAAGGTTACGTTAAGAACCTGAGACTGGGTTGCGGCATTTGGAGCCGCCGAGCTGACAGTTGGAGGCGATGCGGGCGCGGGACGAAGAATTTCCGCCCATGCGATGTCCGCTGTGGGCGTGCCCGCGGTGCTGGCTCCTGACATGATTGCCAGCCGGGGATTGGTGAGGTTCACCGTAACGCTGCCCAGGGAGGCCCATGTGGCGCCATTATCCGTGGAATAAAAGCCGGTATAGGTTGTGCCGCTGCGGTCCAGGCGAAGGATCAGGTTGCCGGTGTTGGTGATGGGGATCACCGTGGAGGTGTAGGCGGTGGCCTGCCCAATTTCGCGGAACATCTCCATGTGGGAGTTGGTCACGAAGGCGCGGTTCACGTCCACGTAGTTATCGTCGTCCTGGTAAGCCTGCAATCCCACCTGCTGATAATTCGCTGTCGGATTGAACGCTGCCAGCTTCACCCGGAAGCTGGTCCAGTCCGATGCCGGAGTGTAGAAAAGAGTGTTTTGCGAGTTGTTGATGTTCTGCCAGTTTTCACCTGCGCCCAAGGGGATGCGTATGGATCCGGCATGAGACGTCTGGCTGTAGTCGGGTGCGGAAGCTCCGCTGCCTTCCGTATTACGGGCGCCGTTGGCTGCCGTGGTGGCAATAAAGCTCCATCCGGCATTCAACAGACTGGTGCGGTCCGGATAGGTGAAGTCCAGATGCGTCAAGCCCGCAGGCTGGGTATTTACGGTAAAGCTGTTGGCCAGGGTTGCGGTCTGAAGATCAGGATTGGTGAAGGTTACGCTGCGAGTTCCGATAGTAGCGCTGCCAGCGATCGTGATGCTCGCGGTCGCTTGTAACGAGGTGTTCACCGTGCAGGAGTTCACGGTAATTCCTGCGCCGAAGCTGCAGGTGGCTCCGCTTACGAAGTTGCTACCCGTAAGGGTGATATTCAGAGTCTGCGTCTGCTGGCCGGAATTCGGCGAAATGGAGGTTAGCGTGGGAGCCGGAGGCGGCGGAGCCGCGACAACGGTGAAGCCGCTTGTGAGGCTGGCGCTCAGAGCATTGGGATTGGTGACGGTGACGGTGCGAGTTCCCACTGTAGCCAAGGCGGCAACCGTCAGGTTCGCCGTGAGCTGAGTCGCGGAGTTAAACGTGCAGGAGTTGACTGTAATACCCGCGCCAAAGCTGCACGTTGCTCCATTCAGGAAGTTCGTTCCGGCAAGAACCACATTCAGCGTTTGCGACTGCTGGCCGGAATTCGGCGAAGCGGAGGTTAGCGTGGGGGCCGGGGCAGCATTGACAGTAAAGCCGTTATTCAGGTTCCCCACCTGGCTGTCCGTGTTGGTAACGCTGACGGTCCGCACTCCCGTGGCTGCGCTTCCGGTGATCGTAAGGGCCGCCGTGAGCTGCGTTGAAGAGTTATAGGTGCACGAACTCGTCGTACCTGCGCCGAAGCTGCACGTTGCGCCGGTCAGGAAGTTGCTGCCGGTAATGGTCACCGGCAGGCTTTGACCTTGCGTACCGGAGGCCGGGCTCACCGATGTAACGACGGGCGCGGGATTGGAGAGCGGATGGATGGTCTCCGCCCAGGCGATATCGACAGAAATGGCGGAGCCCAGGTTTGCGCCGCTCATGATTGCCAGCTTGGGGTTGGTGAGCGTGGCTGTGGTGCTACCTACGGAAACCCAGTTTGCGCCATTGTCTATGGAGTAATACCCAGCATAAGTGTTGCCGCTTCTGTCGAGCCGCAGAATTATGTTACCGGTGTTAGTGATGGATGAAGCGGCAACAGAAGTGGTGGTTTGGCCGATCTCGCGGAACATTTCAATTTGCGAAACGTTACCAAATATCCGATCCAGGCTTATGTAGTTGTCTTCATTCTGATAGGCATGGATGCCGACCTGCTGATAGTTGGCAATGGGATTGAAGGCCGCGAGCTTAACCCGCAGACTTGTCCAATCGCTGGGAGGAGTGAAGAACAATGTGTTCTGGGAGTTGTTGGAGTTCTGCCAATCCTCACCCACGCCGAGAGGAACACGCAGGCTTCCGGGATGAGTGGACTGGTTGTAGTCCACTGCCAGCCCTCCGCTCTGTTCCGTGTTGCGAGTCCCACCGGCTGCGGTGGTGGCGATGAAGCTCCATCCCGCATTCAGCAGGCTGGTGCGGTTTGCGTAGTTGAAATCCAGGTGCTGCACTCCCGGACCGAGAATGGTGAACCCGCCCGCCAGGACCGTGCTCTGACCGTCAGGATTGGTAACGGTTACATTGGCATTGCCAGCAGTATTCGAGACGGTGATATTCGCCACAATCTGCGTCGCTGAATTCACCGTGCAGGTATTTACCACGACTCCCAGGGTGAAGCTGCAAGTTGCGCCTGTCTGGAAACCGCTACCCGTCAGAGTGACATTGAGGGTCTGGCCCTGCTGTCCCAAAGTTGGCGAGATCGTGGTCAATGCAGGCGCCGTAGGCGACGGCGTGTTTAAAGATATTTGCAGACCGCTGCCGAAGCCCGGGATGGTTTGCCACACGCCCTCCACATCGCCCTGAAAAACGAGTACCTGGGTGGGTATGGCCGCACCATCTGCGGTGGTTGCGCTTCCGGTAAATGTGTAAGCCAGTTGAGTTTGATCGAACGTTGCGCGCGTCAGCCTGGATTTGCTTCGAGCGCGAATGTAGTCACCCAGATCATCCATGAATACGTGGCGAACTCCGTTGGAATTCAGCCAGGTGGAAGCCTGCGAGACCACCGACTGCCGGTTTGCCGCAGTACTTCCCTCAAAATTCAAAGAGTCGTGGGTGAAGATCTGCACCGGGTCCAGGCCGGACCAGTGGCGCCATGTGTACTGTTGCAACTGGGCCAGACTGCTGGCCACCGTGGGCGTTGGAGTGGCGCTTGCTCCCGGCCAGGCAAAATCGACCCGGGAGTATTTGGAGAAATCCAGGTATTGAGTGCCGAATAAAAAGAAGTTCTGGGGCTGCAATCCCTGTCTGCTTCCGACCGTATAGTCATCGGAAAAGAAGAAAGGAAAGTTTTCGGTGGAAAAAGACGGATCAATGACCGTCTTGGGCGGCATCTCGTAAGGCCAGAAGGAGCGTACGGGCAGCCGTTCTGCGCCATTGTTTTGTGCCGTGGATTGAAACCCTGCTTTCTGAATCGACGTCACATACCGGAATCCCAGGTGATTCCACATATCGGATCCGGTGTTGTTGCTGAGGTTCCAGAAGTGGGCCACCATGGAGCGGGAGTAGAAAGGAATAACATCCGAGCTCCCGTTACCCTGCTTCCACGTATCCAGAGCTGTGAGATTCGCAAGCCATTGTGAATCCGAGAGCGCGCCGCTGGAGGCGTTCCAGAAAAGGTTTCCGCCGTTTACATTGCCAAACGAGTGCGGAGACACTTCAATTTTTCCGGCATTTATGTCCGTAATGACATTGGCGCGATCGGTGCTTCCGGCGGGCAGGTTATCGGTAAACACATACCCGGTCACCTTCCACGGGCCGCCGATTCCGTTGGAGTTGATCTGCCCGGTAAGGGTGGTGTCGTAAAGGTCGCGAACCCGGCTCGGCCACCCTGCATTGGTGTCGTCCATCTGGACCGACCAGAATCGCGGATAGCCGCGCAGAACGAAAGGCTTCCGTGCCGCCCATACAAGACTTCGCCAGAACAGGTCGTCGAGGCCCATGGTGAAGCCAAAGCGGTCGGCGCGAAGGTAGTCCAGAGTTCCGAAGTGGACGGCGCGTCCGCCGATGGTGGTCTTAGCCAGAATCAGAGTGCTGCTGCCCAGTGTGGCGAGCACGGTGCCTGTGGCATTCTGCAGCACTGTGCTGGAAGCGGATTGAACAACTCCATTGGCATCCGCGTGGAAGGTG
>DASZRZ010000111.1:0-18880 GCA_035548935.1 Terriglobales bacterium | reverse complement strand
GCAGGGCTACGGCGCGGCCATCAGCGAAGAAAAGCAGGTAGATATTCAGGAAGCGGAAAGGTCTCAGGTGCTTCTATTTGATCTCGCATAGTTTGATCTTGCAAAGTGAGCTGCCCTCGCAGAGCGCAAAATCGAGGCCATCCGGCGTCTCATGGATTGCCGCTCTCTGCCTGGCCATGGCCGCGCTCAATCTGGCGTTTTCCGTTCTTGTCTGGCGCGGGGCGGTGGCGCTGGCGCGGGGAGCACCGCTGCTCGGCGGCGGGCTGGAAATCCATGGGCCTGTCGTGTTTCTGATCGTGGCCTTTCTCTATGCCCGTGCGGGCGCTGGACTGCTCCGCATGACGCGGTGGTCGCGGCATCTCACAATTCTGCTGTCTGCGCTCGGCGTCTATCTTTCCGTGCCGGGCCTATCCTCAGCGGTTGTCGATGTACGTCCCGGCGGCCTTGCATCGGGCGGACTGCAGATCATCGCGCGGGTGGCCGTAATCTGGTATCTATTGCAACCTCAGGTAAAAGATGCGTTTCGATAACCCGCCCCCCTGCCTAACTGCTTACCGATGGCCGCTGTAATCCGCCACTGTAATCCACTGTTGTAATCTGCTGTTGTAACTTAAAGACTTCGAATATGCCAAAGTTCACCGCAAGCGTACTCACCATCAGCGACTCCGGAGCCCGTGGGCTCCGGCAGGACGTTTCCGGGCCGGAGGTAAAGCGTGTCCTTGAGCAGGCGGGCTTCGAGGTGCTTGGCGCCCAGGTGGTAACCGACGATCAGCCAGCCATCGAGCAGGCTTTGATCCGCTTGTGCAGCTCCTCGCAACTGGTGGTCACCACGGGGGGCACGGGCATCGCACCACGCGACGTCACCCCCGAGGCCACTCTCGCCGTGGCCGACCGCCTAGTGGAAGGCGTCGCGGAACGAATGCGTGCGGAAGGGGGACGCAAAGCTCCCGCGGCGATCCTGAGCCGCGCGGTATGCGCCGTCCGGGGATCAAGCCTGATACTCAACCTGCCCGGCAGCCCCAGGGGGGCCGTGGAGTTCCTGACCTCCGTGATAGACGTGATCCCGCATGCGCTCGACCTGCTCGGCGGCAATACCGTGCACTAGCATCGGCTTCGCCGTTATTGTCCTTTTTCGAGGCCATGTAAAATCGAATTCTTGAAGACCATCCGCAGACTCCTGGAGCAATACCTTCACTTCATCTATTCGGCCCTGAGGCAGCCAGGGATTATTCCCTTTGCCGCCATATTCAGCGTGGGCTTCATCGATGCCGTAATCCCACTGCCCGGCGGCATGGATGCCCTCATGGCCACGGCGATCCTGGCAACCAGCGGAAACATTGCCGCCGTGAGCGGTTACGTTATCGCCGCGGCGGCGGGCAATGCCCTGGGCAACATCATCATCTACTTCATCGGACGCGCAGGCGGTGAGGTGTTCCTGGAGAAGCGGCTCGGCAGGCAGAAGTTCGCCTCCATGCGCGCACGCTTCGAGAAACGCGAAGTCCTTACCCTGGCCATTGCAGCCATGCTGCCCCCGCCATTTCCCTTTAAGACAGTGGCGCTCTCGGCGGCGGTCTTCGACGTAAACCTGCCGCGCTATGTCTTTGGAATTTTTGTGGGACGGCTGCTCCGCTTCACAATCCTCTCGGTGCTGGTTCTCACCTTTGGGCCGCAGGTCATCGGCATCTTCACCCGTCTGCTGCGGCAGCATCTGGCGCTCACATTGGCGGGAGCCGCTGCCGTGGTAATCGCAATTCTTCTGGGTGTGATTTTGACGCGCAGGGTCAAGGCCGCAAGAATTCAGGTCGAAAAGTAAAAGGGGACCTGACGGTCGTCAGATCCCCTTTGCTAAAAGCAGCCTGGACTAAACGGCGTTTCTTGCCGATTCCGTCTCGGACAGAGATTGTACGATTGCGGGAATGGCAAACATCACCGCCAGAAAGAGGACATTGGCGACCAATTCCGTGCGGAAGAATGGAATTCCGTTCAAATAGGAGGTCATCAACCCGGCAAATGTCTTCGGATACATGTCCATTGCCGCCCACGTCGCGAAGTTGCTCACCAGGAAAAACGATACGGCGGCGGCAACCGAGGCGCCCACGATGGGCAGAGGCCGGGCGTGATTGCGCAGCTTTCTTCCCAGCAGCAGCATGCCCGCATACCAGGCCCAGGTCACAAAATTGTCCCATTTGAAGGGATACTGGTAGTGAAAGACCGTCAGGTAAACATCGGAGCCGGCCAGCAAGGCCAGAGGGATCCACGCACGTTTGGCCGGGGCATTGGCACCGAAAAACAGCAGCGATGCCGCCACGGGCGTGAAGGAAAACGGATGCGGCAAAAGCCGCAGCCCTACGGACACAACGACAAACAAATAGGCGAGCATGGTTCTCCTGAACGGGCCAGACCGGTCCTGACCTGCCTTGATTCTGCTGCCATGGCCGGGTTTCGTCAAGTTAAGCGATTCGAGTTAGCGATTCAAGTTAAGCAATTCGAAGAGCGCAGCGGATTATTCTCCGCCGGGATGGCGCGGTCCGCCGCCCGCCGGGCCGCCAAAGTTCGAGTCGAACCATGAGTCCGTCACCTGCAGATCGGGGGTGAGAACTTCATTCGCGGTAAGCGGAGCGCTCTGCCGCTCCAGATAGGCAAAACGTAAATCCATAAACCGCACCTGGTACCCGGCCTGCGGCGCCTGCAAGGCTTGCACCTCAAGCACAGGATACTTCGCCCAATCCATATAAACGCGTCCCAAGTAGGACCTTTTAGCCGCCAGCGTCACCGGTGTTTCTTCCGGCTTGAACCGCACCTGCGCAGCCTGCCGTGAGTCCGGCTCGGAACGGAGCGAATCCACCACCATGCGCTGGTAAAAGTTGGCGGTCTCGACCACGCCATACCACTGGAACGGATTGCTGTGGTAGGGATACGCCGCCACTCTTAACGGTTCCTCGCCCCGGTATGTCTGCGAATCCAAAACGGCGAGGGCGCGCCGGTGCTGCTGATCCCGCACGCCCCAAATCGCCAGCACCGCCAGAATCGCCGCAAATGCCGCCCCTCGTCCCCGCGGACCTTTGCGGCGCACGCCGATTTCGTCGTTAATAAGTCCAAACAACGCGGGCAGCACCAATGCGCCCAGAAGCACCACGTAAAGCAGCGGCTCAACAATGAAAACGATGTCCCATGAATACCAACGGTTCTGAAAGGGCAGGAACGGACGCACACCGTAGTTATTGGTGAAGTCGAGCAGGATGTGCACGAGCACCGAGCCCCAGGCGTAGAGAAACAGCAATCCCCATCGAACCGGGGGAGCATTGGCCGGCACGGAGGAATCCTGTCCGGTAATCTGTTTCTGAAGCCGGTTTTCCCTTAGCCGCTTCCGGACCCGATCAAAGGCGAACACCACGGCAAGCACGAGCGCCGCCACCAGCGGAGCGCCCAACAGAGTATGCGTGATGCCACGGTGCTGGGCAAAGCCGTAAACCGGACCGCCCAGGTAGGCCAGAACATCGATGTCCGGAGCTTCGGCGGCAAGCACCAGCGTTGTGGTAGCCAGCGCCGTTGTACGGTTGAACCCGGTGCGCGCAATCACAGCGCCCGTAAGGAAGTGGGTGAGAGGTTCCACAGTGAGCCACCGGACACATCAAGCTTAGCAAACATCCCGCTTGCGAACATCGGGCCTTGCAACTTAAAGCCGCGTGAATCCTGAATTACTTTTTGCCTGGGAACCCGGGCCCTGGAAACTGGCCGGGAAGGCAGGCCGGTTCGGGGAAAGATCAAACTCGTGCAACCGGCCCTCGGGGATGAGCACGGAGACCGTCTCTGGAAGCATCCGAACCATGGCGGGCAGCGTTCCCAGCAACTCGCCATCGGCCTCCGTATACACGCGGCTGGAGTTCTCTATGGGCGTGCAGACAACCTCATCAGTGCGCACCACCTCCACTCCGGGGACAGACCAGTGCCGGGCTGACATTACGCCCATGACAAAATGCAGATAACGAATCCGGCTTCGTGTCTTGAACATCACCAGTTGGAAATCGCCGCGGTGGAGCGCAGCCGCGGGAGACAAACTTCTCAGCAATCCCCCGAAGTGCTTAATGTGAACCGCGAGTATCTGTGTAACCTGCTCCCGGCGGCGGGTGCTGCGCTCCAGATCGTTGAAATCGACCGTGAATGGCACAAACTTGTGCCCCAGCCATACCTGCGTCGCCACCGAGTAATATGCCAGCATTCCATAACGCGATTTAAAACCGAAGGCCAGGCGGTAGAGCATTTCCGCATCCGCCCCCACCCCGGCAATCATCAGGAAGTATCGCGATTGGAAAGAGCCGTCGCGGAGGGAATCGACCCGGCCCAGAGGCACCGGACGAGGCTCGGCCCGCAGCAGAATCTGCGCCGCTTGTGCGGGATCGCGTGGCAATCCCAGGTCTTCGCCGAGAGCATTGCCAGTACCCAGCGGGATGAATCCGATGCTGGTACCCGTACCGGCCACACCCTGCAGGACCTCGTTAAAGGTGCCATCGCCTCCGCAGGCGATCACCGCCTGGCAACCCTGCGCGATCGCTGCCCTTGCCTGATCTCCCGCACTGCCGGGAGCGCGGGTGGCCGCCATCACGGCTTCAACCCCTGCATTGCGAAAGACCGCCACGGCGGAGGCCACGCTTTCCTCGCGCAGGTGTCGCTTGCGGCCGGAATAGGGGTTATAGAGCAACAAAACTTTCTTCATACGTCTTGCGCACAAACGTCCTGCTACACGGGCCAAACGGCTTGGTATAACATCCCGCGCGGGAGTTGCGGCAGCCCCAGCTTATCAGCATGCGGGAACCCCCACCCAACCGCGCCCCGGTGAATGCCATCAGAATGGAATTCGAGAGGCTTTGCCTCCACTCAGCAAGCTGCGAAAAGGCTCACAGCCTATAATTTTCCTGAATGGCCAGCTCTCTTACCAACGCGAAGTCCAGGATCTATGCCCTGCGGGAGGAGATACGTCATCACGAACACCTTTATTATGTCCTCGACAGCCCCAAAATCAGCGATGCGGAGTTCGACCGTTTACTGGAAGAACTAAAGACCATTGAGAGCGCTCACCCGCAGCTGGTCACTGCCGACTCCCCCACCCAACGGGTCGGCGGCAAGCCTCGCGAGGGCTTCGTCAAGGTGCGGCACTCCTCTCCCATGCTCTCGCTCGACAATACCTACAACGACGGAGAGCTGCGCGACTGGGAGCGCCGCGTGCTTGAACTCAGCGGGCGGACATCGGTGGAATATGTCTGCGAGTTGAAGCTCGATGGGCTGTCGATGGCCTTGCGCTACAAAGATGGAAAATTATTGATGGGCATCACGCGGGGCGACGGCTCCACCGGCGAGGACGTCACCGCCAACATCCGCACGGTACGCAGCATTCCGCTGGTGGTGCAGGCGAAAAGCGCGGGCCTGCCGCCGGATTTTGAGGTTCGCGGAGAGATCGTGATGCCGCGCAAATCCTTTGAACGCATGAACGACGAGCGCGTGCGCCAGGACCTGCCGAAGTTCGCCAATCCGCGCAATGCCGCCGCAGGCGCGGTGCGCGTTCTCGATCCCAACATCACCGCCATCCGGCGGCTGGATTTCTATGCCTACGCCGTGCTGGTGAACGGCGGAACATACTTCCCCGAACACTCCGAAACGCTCGAAGCCCTTCGCATCATGGGCTTCAAAGTGAATAAGAATTGGGAGAAAGCCGCCAATAGCGACGATATTCTCAACTATATCCGCGCCATGGAGCCCAAGCGCGACCAACTGCCCTACGAGATCGACGGCGTCGTGGTCAAGGTGAACCGCACGGAATTATGGGAGCGCCTCGGATACACCGGCAAGGCTCCACGCTGGGCCATTGCCTATAAATATCCCGCGCGTTCCGCGATTACCGTGGTTGAGGACATCCTGGTTCAGGTGGGGCGCACCGGCAAACTTACCCCCGTGGCCGCGCTGCAACCCGTGGTCATTGGCGGCACAACGGTGAGCCGCGCCACCCTGCATAACATGGACGAGATTGAGCGCCTCGGAGTGCGCATCGGCGACTCAGTTGAGGTTGAACGCGGAGGCGACGTAATCCCCAAAGTTGTGGCGGTCGTTGAAGACCGCGATCATCCCCGGGGCACCCGGCACTTCCATATGCCCGATCGCTGTCCGGTCTGCCACGGTTCGGTGGTGCGGGCCGAAGGCGAGGCGGACCACCGCTGCGTAAACGTGAACTGCCCCGCCAAGCTGAGGGAGTCGATTCTGCATTGGGGCTCGCGCGGGGTTATGAATATCGACGGAATGGGCGAGTCGCTGGTGAACCAGTTCGTGGAACGCGGCATCGTCTCCAGCGTTGCGGATCTCTACGACCTCACAAAAGAAACGCTGCTCCAGTTGGAGCGCATGGGAGACAAGTCGGCGCAGAACGTCATCGACGAAATCCAGGGGTCGAAGAGTCTTCCGCTGGAGCGGGTCATCTTCGGGCTGGGCATCCGTTTTGTTGGCGCCCGGACCGCCGAATTGATCGCCCAGCACTTCGGCTCCATGCAGGAGCTGATCGAAGCCGCAACCCTGCCCGAGGAGGCCGGGAGCCTGGCCCAGTTGCAGGAGGTGGAGGAGGTCGGCCCGCGCGTGGCCGCCAGCATTCGGGAGTTCTTTGCCGAGCAAAAGAACATCGATCTTATTAAACGCCTGCAGGATGCCGGCCTGCGCATGACCGGCGAAAAGAAAGTTCGCGGAACCACCCTGTCAGGCATGACTTTTGTGCTCACGGGAACTCTGCCCACATACACCCGGGACCAGGCAAAAAGCATGATTGAGGCGGCGGGGGCCAAGGTCTTATCCTCGGTTAGCAAGAAGACCGATTATCTGCTGGCCGGGGACGAGGCAGGTTCCAAGCTGGACAAGGCACGGCAACTCGGAGTAAAAGTCATCGACGAGGATGGTTTGCGACAACTACTGGGGGGAGCCTAGATGCTGTTTTTACTCTCGCTGGCCTTGGCCACGCTGCCCATACTGGGGATCGGCTTTCTGTTCCTGACGAATCCCGAAATGAGCGTGGACAATCTTTTCACCAGCATTATGCTGCTGACAATCTCCGGCATCTTTGGGATTGATGTACTGCTTAGCCTGAAGGAAAACCACTGGAAGCCGCCTTTACACAGGCCTTCGGGAGGCGCTGCCAGCGCGGCGGCCGGTGGTATCTCCACCACGGCCTCGGGCGCATTGATGGAATCCGGAGTGGTGGACAGCGTGGGCTACTTCGAGGCCCGGGTGGGCCAGCCCAACCGCTTCGTTCTTACGCTGCGGGAAAGTGGAACTCAACCCCGCATGCTGGTATTCAATGGCGACCTGCGGGATCAGTTCCCTATTGGAAGACGGGTTGCGATTACCTATCGCAAAGAGCCGGAAGCCAATACCCTGCTCGAACGGCGCTATGTGTGATGCACCGCGGCTTCCGCGCCCGCTTCCGGCTGGCTAGTTGAACTTCGCCAGTTTTTCGTTGAGCTCACGCAGTGCGTGATTCAGCATCTCCGCGTAACGCGGGCTCTGCACCGATCCGAGCTCGCGCGTAACCTTTGCCTTCGCGAGTTCCAGGTTCCGCCGCTCAATCATCACCTGAATTTCAGCCGCGCTGCGCTGATGTTTCTCGTTGCCTTGATTCGATTCAACTATGAAGGGTTTCGCTTCGGGGGATTCCAACGGTGCTTCGGGGAATTTAACTGTTGACATGGTTTCATTATAGGACAGAGTGGAGCCGGTTTAACACTGTACGAAGGCCTAGTTCCATGATTTTCAGCAGGCAGCTTTCAGCCGCAGCCCCGACAGGCAGTACGGGAAATGAACATCCCTCCCCACGGTCAGCAGCGGCAACCGGCTGCGCTTTAAGCTCAAACCGGGCCGGAAGCAGAGCCGCCCACCGCAATATTCGCGTAAACTCTTGCAGGCAAAGCACTTGACACAAAAAACGGACGGCGCTATGCTGATAGAAGCAGGACTGTCCGCTGGCGTTACCTCTGGGTATTAACTCTCAGAACCCGGCAAGGCCCGGCTTTCATCCAATTGTCATGCGCCGTCTTCGACAATTCGTGCGGTTTTTAACCATGGTCCAGCTTCTTCCCGCCCTTGAAAGCGGCGAAGAGACCCTCATCGGCGGTCAGGCGGTACTTGAGGGAGTCATGATGCGCTCTCCTCACGCCTGGGGAATTGCCGTGCGCAAATCGGACGGGCAGATTGTCAGCCACGCCGAGCCCCTGGAACGTCCTTCGGAAAAGCACAAGTGGATGGCGCTCCCTCTGGTTCGCGGAGTCATGACTCTGGGCTATGCCATGAGCCTGGGATTCCGGGCGCTGCGCTTCTCGGCCAATGTGGCCCTCGATGAAGCCCAGGACGGCCAAGAAAAGAAGCTGGAAATCAGCGGGTGGGTGGCGGCCGTGAACATTATTTTTTCGGTCGGCTTTTTTATCTTCATGTATAAGTTCCTGCCGCTGCTGGCCGCTACCCAACTCAAAAAAATCTACCCCATCTTCGCGGGACAGATCGGCTTCAATCTGGTGGACGGAGTCATCCGTCTTGTGTTGTTCCTGCTGTTTATCTGGGGCGTTTCACTCTGGGGGGATATCCGTCGCGTGTACCAGTACCATGGCGCGGAGCACAAAACGGTATTTGCCTTCGAGGCCAAGGATTCCCTTACCCCGGCGCGGGTGCAGAGCTACCTTACGTGGCATCCTCGCTGCGGAACCAGTTTCCTGATGACCATCATGCTGATCTCCATCGGCGTTTATACGCTGATTCCGGTGACGACGTTCTGGGCGCGCTTTGGCATCCGCATTGCGCTGCTGCCGGTAATTGCGGGCGTCTCCTATGAGATCATCCGCTTTGCCGCGAAACGCCGCCGGTCTTTGTTCGCCGCCATGACGGCCCCCGGGCTTTGGCTGCAACGAATCACAACCCAGCCTCCCTCCGACGATCAGGTGGAATGCGCGATCCGGGCTCTCGACCATGCCATGACGCTGGAAAGCCGGCGAGGCGGCGAACTGGTGATTGCTTAGCGGTCCGCTCTGCTGGATTCATCCCCGGTCATGTCTTGAAACCTCTCGCACATATAAAACATGTTTGAACGTCTAGACCAAATCGAAGCCAGGTATGAGGAGCTGACGCAGGCACTCGCCTCGCCCGAGATCATGTCCGACTCGGGCAAGTACCAGAAGACCGCCAAGGCCCATAGCGAGATCGCTCCCGCCGCCGAAAAATACCGCGAGTATAAGGAGCTGAAGGCCGGCATCCGGGATAGCCGCGAGCTGCTGGAGATCGAAACCGATCCCGACATGAAGGCTTATGCCCACGAGGAGCTCCAAAAGCTGGAAGCCCGCCTGGTCACGGTGGAAGGCGAACTGAAGGTCCTTTTGCTGCCCAAGGACCCGAACGACCATAAGAACATCATTCTGGAAATACGGGCGGGAACCGGCGGAGACGAAGCCACACTCTTTGCCGCCGAAATGTTCCGCATGTACAGCCGGTTCGCCGAAACCATGGGATGGAAGGTCGAGGTGCTTTCAAGCTCCGAATCCGGCGTAGGCGGACTTAAGGAAATCATCGCCGGCATTGAGGGCCATGGCGCCTACTCCCGGCTGAAGTTCGAGGGAGGCGTTCACCGGGTGCAGCGCGTTCCGGAAACCGAGCAGCAGGGCCGCGTTCACACCTCGGCCATCACCGTCGCCGTCATGCCAGAGGCGGAGGACGTTGACGTGAAAATCGAGGCCAAAGACCTTCGCATCGATACCTTCTGCTCCTCCGGTCCGGGGGGCCAGTCGGTGAATACCACCTACTCGGCGGTGCGCGTCACGCACATACCCAGCAATACGGTCGTAAGTTGCCAGGACGAGAAGTCGCAGATCAAGAATCGCGAGAAGGCCATGCGCGTGTTGCGCGCCCGCTTGTATGAGATGGAACAGCAGAAACAGCAGGAAGCCCTGGCCAAGGAACGCCGCGCCATGGTGGGCAGCGGCGACCGCAGCGAAAAGATTCGTACCTATAACTTCCCGCAGAACCGCGTGACCGACCACCGCATCGGACTCACCGTACATCAGCTCAGCGAAATCATGGACGGCAAACTCGCACCCTTCATCGACGCTCTCAGCGCCCACTTCGAAGCCGAAAAACTGAAGCATGAATCCGTGGCCCTGGCGTAATCAGGCTCTTCGGTGGCCGTGATCATGAATGGTCTATGTGAGTGCAAACATACCATTTCATGACTGAATATCGTTCACCAGTTCTAACCCAGAATCCTGGACAGAATCAGGACTCACGAACCGTAGCATGTTTAGCCGTGGTATTTGGGCCCAAGAATATCCGGGCGGAATTTTGCGTAGGAGCCAATCCCCAAGCAATCAAGGCCAGCACGGCCACCACAACTACCATTCTCTACCTTTACATTTGCAGGGGAATCCGTAGCCAATGGAGTTGCTCCTTGCATCTGCGGTTTGAGAGCATAACGGATGATCGATGTATCATCGCCAAGGACAACGAACCTAGCCGACCATCACCACAGTAATAAATTTGAATCCCACTTGCAGGTCTCTAATCCCGAAACCTGCTATCTCTAAAAAAAATATGGGACACCACAGACTCAAGCGGATAGGGAGACGGAGGAATCTTAATTGGCGTTTTCTAAACTAAAGGGGGTCAACAGGGGAAACTACGGGGAGCACATATGTCATTGGCAACCAGGCCCCTGGAGTGAGACCTCGGTTGCCAATAATTCCGATGGGAATCGCCAATGCCGATCTAGTGTTCAGCAATACCGGGGAGCTAGTGGGCGCTTGCGGATGTAACCGGCAGCATCTCCACCTGGTCGCCTACCAGAACATCTTCGAGGGCAAAGGTGATCATCGCGGTGGAGCTGCCGGGATTCGACATCAGCACCACGGCCTGGCCCACGGCCCGCATAGGCAGCGCAGCGTAGTTTTCGCTCTTGATCTTTCTCTTGGAATTCTGCGTATCTTCGCTGGCATGCGCCCGGTAGGAAAGGCTGTCGATCTCTTCCATCTCAGCGGGATCATAGGAGCGCAGAATATTGAAGTAATCGCCGGTTTTAACGCCCTTGTCGGAGCCCAGGTTCAGATATACCTTCTGTCCAATTCCCAGCACGGTATCGAAGTCTTTGGCCAGCACCACCTGCCCCGTAAGGCTTGACGAGGCTCTCGGAAACCGGTCAAAAGGAACATTCTTCCTCGAATCCATGATTGCGCGTTCCTCAAAGGGAACCGCCACATCTCTCGCCACAACCGGGGCGCAGCTGAACTCAATTCGCGCAACTGCGGCGCTTCCGCGGACGGCAACGATTCGCGCCCATCCCAGGTCGGCATAGGGCTGGCCTGTGGCGCGGACCGCCGCATGCTGGCCGCGGTATCCTTCATTCTCGTTCGGATCGTGGAGTTCGCGCACCAGGCTAATGAGCGCACCCTCCTGCAGCCCTCCTCCCTCGACAAACATTACGTCTCCCTTGGCAAACTGGCTGGAGTTTGCGGTCTCCAGACCGGCAACGACAAAGTTCTTCGGGGCGATGGATTTCTTGCTGATGAATCCCGCGCAATAGACATCGGAGTAGGTGGGAGCCTGCTGCCGCTCCGCCATATTCGTGCGCGCCGTTGGCGGCAGTGACGTTTGCGGTTGCTGTGCGGATGCAACCAGGGTTGCTGCCAATACGAAACAAAGCCAGCGGCTCATAACTCCTCCATCTTCAGGCAAAACAGATATTCTTCAGGCACAGCAGAGATCTTCCAAATCACGAGTTTGAAACCACAATCTTGAAAAACCGGCCAGCACCATTGCACGAGTGCTGCATCCTCCCGGGTTTTCCGGGCGCAGAACGCCAACCTGAAGGACCGTAACAAACGGGGTTATAAGGGTCAAGGTGACCCATGGACAGGGTGTTAACCTGCACGATACGGGCAACTATTCGCTATTCCATCATCCCTGTTGCATATAAATTGGTGCATCTGTAAGATTCGCACGCTTTTATCTTCAAAATGAACACCAAACTGAACACCCGAAAATGAACGCCCGCGTCCAAAGTTATGACAAGAGGATTCAGCTCCGGCTTCCCCGCCTCTGTGTGCCCGTAATAGGCGACTCTCCGGCTGAGATGTTCCGCAAGGCCGAAGAGGTGGTTAAAAGCAACTCCTTCATAGAGTTACGGCTGGACTATCTGCGCACTCCTGCCCAGGCGTTGCCTCCGCTCAAGCGCTTTCTGGACTACCATCCCCAGGTCACGGCGATTGCCACCTGCCGCCGCGTGCCCGGTGGAGGCAAATTCCGGGGATCGGTCGCAAGTGAAGTGGATCTGCTGACCAAAGCTGCCTCCGCTGGCTGCCAGATCATCGACGTGGAAATTGAAACCGCCGAGGCAATGAAGCCCGCCGAGTATGAGCGCCTGCGATCGCGGGCCACCGTTGTGCTTTCCTTCCACGACTTTAAGGGAACCCGCAAACTACAGGAAACATTCAGCAAAATGCAGGCCTACCCGGCGGATTTTTACAAGGTGGTAAGCACCGCTACCCGGCTTTATGACAATGTGGTGATGATGCGGTTCCTGCAGGAGCAAAGGGACCGCCACTCCATGGTGGGATTGTGCATGGGAGAGCAGGGGCTGATCAGCCGCGTGCTGGCCTTGCGGGCCGGAAGCTCCTTCACCTTTGCCTCCTCCGGCCTGGGGGAGGAAACAGCTCCGGGACAGATTACGGCAAGGGAGCTGCGCGACATCTATCGCATCGACAATCTCGATGCCGCAACCCGCATCTATGGCGTGGCGGGAGATCCCGTGGCGCACTCCCTCTCCCCCGTAATGATGAACAGCGCCTTCCGCCGCGAGAATGTAAACGCCATATACCTCGGGCTGCACGTAAAGGCCATCTCCGATCTGCTGGAGTGCGTGAACGACATCCCCGTACACGGGCTGAGCATCACCATGCCCTACAAGGAAGAGATCGTCCCGCATCTCGACAATAGCGACACGCTCACCCGGAAGTCCGGAGCCTGCAATACGGTGGTCCGCATGCAAGGCGGCCAGATCTATGGATTCAATACCGATGTGGCAGGGGTAATCGGGGCTCTGGAGGCCAAAACAAGCCTGGATTCGGTGAAAATTCTGGTGCTGGGCGCGGGCGGCGCGGCGCGGTCCGCCGTCTTCGGCCTGAAGGAAAAGGGAGCCGAGGTTTACATTCTCAACCGCACCCCAGCGCCGGCCCAGAAGCTGGCCCGCCAGGCGCACGCAAAGGTCGTGAAGCGCACCGACCTCAAAAAGCTCGTCTTCGACATCATCATCAATGCCACACCCATCGGCATGGACAGTAAGGCATCACCCCTTGAGCTGAACGAAATCAATGCCCGCTTCCTGCTCGATATGGTTTATCAGGTGGGTGAAACGCGGCTCATGAAGCTGGCCCGCTCCAAAGGCATCGAGGTGATACCGGGAACCGAGATGTTCGTACATCAGGGAGCGCGCCAGTTTGAAATCTGGACTGGCAAACCCGCGCCGGTTGCGGAGATGCGGCACGCGGTGGTTTCAACCCTGGAGCGGCGCACCGCCCAATCCAGCACCGCAAAATAATTGCCGCAAGCAAGACGGGAATAATCCTTTGTCCCTGTTCAAGAGATTTTTCTATTGCTGCCGGCGATCTCTGAGTGCAGAAGCACCTGGTTCCGCCCTTGCGATTTGGCCTGGTAGAGCGCGGCATCGGCACACTCGATCAGCTCCCGTTTCGATTGGGCGTCGGCGTTGAACACCGCTACTCCGGCGCTGATCGTCAATTGTTCCGCGGCAGCCGGGAAGCGCGCATTCTCCACGGTACTCCGCAGCCGGTGCGCAACCCGGAGAGCTTTCGGACCGCTGGTTTCCGGCAGGATCATCACAAACTCTTCCCCGCCATAGCGCGCCACCGTGTCGATGTCGCGCATGTCCTTCATCAGGATCGAAGCGACATCCCGCAGCACCTGATCTCCCACGTGGTGGCCATAGCGGTCGTTGAGTTGCTTGAAGTGATCAATGTCCAGCATGACCAGCGCAAAGCCGATTCTCTTGCGCTCGAAACGTTTAATTTCCAGCTCAAGCTGCTGCTCAAAGTAGCCACGGGTCTTTAATCCGGTGAGAAAGTCGGTGAAGGCGAAGGTAATCAGGCCTTCATTGGCATACTCGCGGGTGAGCACCGTCTCCGCCAGCAGCGACATAACCCAGAGCAGTTGCGCATCTTCCCGGATGAACAAATTCGGATCGCTGGAGAAAAGCTGCAGAGAACCGAGGACACGGTTGCTCACCATCAAGGGAACGATAAGGGCCGAAGAAGCCCGCATCACATCGAAGAGCGCATCGGCCTGCAGGTTGTAGCCCCGGGTAACAAGCAAGGGACGATTGTATTGCGCGGCCCATAGGTTCAGAACATTGCCCCGGTCGATCGGCTCGGGAACGCGGCCTTTCATGCCGCGAGCCACCCGCAGCGCCACCTGCTCGGTATCTTCTTCCCAGAAATACACCAGGGCTTTATCGAAGGAGGTCACCTCCGCGGCAAAATCGCAAAGCATGTTCAGCGACGCATCCAGTTGCATCGGCAGGCCAGCCAGCATGCTGAGCCGCAGCAGTACGCTCACCTCGCGCCAGCGCCTTTGGATCGTCTCCTGCTTGAGCTCCGAAAACACCTCCACCACAAACATTTCCGGTGGACAGGAGTTGGGAAGCCCGGATTGAGCCATATTCATGAGCGACACCTGCGCAGGACAGCAGTCCCACCATCGGACAGGCAGAACCACCTGCATTCAGAATATGGATGCAGAAACCTCCCGCCGGGAAGGGGGGCAGGAGTCGAAGTGTACCCGGGGATTGGGCAGCAAAATCCTGCACCATACCTGTTGCTATTAGGCCCGGCGAGGTCTAGCATTACATCCGAGGCGCGAAATTTGTATTCGCAAATTTCGCCGTCCGCTCTGGGCCCCAAGAAACCTAAATCGCCAAAAACTCTCGAAACGCCGGAGAAATTTGCCATGGCATGGTACGCCTACTGCATCTGTGAGCAGTCCGTTTTCTTGTCGGGTGTACGGGCTCGACGCCCCTTCCCTATCCCGGGCGTGAATGGCATTCGAGGGGCGCAGGTAATGGCCTACCCCAGCGGCGAGTTTGCCATCATCGTAAGCGAATGCGAACCCGACACAGTCATGGATCAGCCCTCTGTATTCGACCATGCCCGTGTTGTGAGTGAATGCTTTCGCAGCGGCACAGTTCTCCCCTTCCGTTTTGGCACCATTTTCAGCTCCGATGAGGCATTACGGCGGGCCGTGCGCTCCAACCGCAAGGCGCTCACCGATGGCGTAACCCGGCTGCGCGGCAAGTCCGAAATGCACCTGAAACTTGTTATCCGCGATGAGTCCCAGCACGACGGCGCCGCCAACCTGGCCCTGCCCCACACGGCGGGAAGCGAATACCTCACCCGGCTGCACGTCAAGGCTACCCGGCAAAGAGAGCGGCAGAGCAAAGCACGCGCCATCTCGGTTCAGGTTCACAAGCTCTTCAACCCTCTGGAAGAGGAGATCAGTTGTAAAACCGACTCCAGTGGTTTGCTGCTCGACATCGCACATCTCATTGATTCCGGATCGGTCAAGAAATACCAGAGCCGGTACACGGCTGCGGCCCGCCACCTGAAAAATTGTGAAATCGTGGTCACCGGACCATGGCCTCCTTATCACTTCACTCCCAACAAGATTAAGACCGCCTAGGGGATTGCAGCTTCAAACCTGGGCACATCTGAAAGACAGCGCACGTCTTCCAATCAGGTTTCCGTTGCCACGTCTTTCTCGATAGGCACATCTTCAATTGGCACATCTAAGGTGAACCCTTCTCATTTTTTGTATCTTGATTCCAACTCAATAGACGAAAAGCCTGCCGCCTGCATCCAACTTTCAGCCGCCGCTTCCACCCGGCCGCAAATGGCCCAGATGTTTCCACGGTGTCTTAGTGCCAACTGTTGGTATTAAGTTGCCATGCATGAGAACATAACGGCCTAAGACATTGGCGGTAAGCACGCCCGTGGAGGAACAGAATGCCGGTGCAAGCTCCCAAAACTCGCGTGCTGATTGTCGATGACGAAGGAAGTATGGGCCGCTTCCTCAGCACCTATTTATCCCGCAACAACTATGAAGTAACCATGGTGGCCAGCGGCGAAGAAGCTGTGCGCATGTTCCGGGCTTACAATCCCGCGCTGGTGCTGCTCGATATCTCGATGAATGGAATGAGCGGCCTTGAGACCCTGGAGCGCATCAAGCAAATCAAAGCCGAATGCGCTGTCATCATGCTTTCCGCACAGAGTAATCCCGAGATTATCTTCAAGGCTTCGAAGCTGGGTGCGGAGGACTATATCGGCAAGCCCTTTGATCCCAAGGAGCTTGAGCTGCGCATCGTTAAGGTTCTCGAACGGCAGCGGCTGGTCACCGAGGTGACACAGTTACGGGAGCAGGTGCGCCGCCACAGCGATTTCGCCATGCTGTTTGGAACCAGCCCCAAGATGGAAGAGGTCAAAATGACCATCGAGCAGGTGGCGGATACCAACGTCACCGTGCTGGTGCGCGGCGAGAGCGGTACGGGAAAAGAAGTGGTTGCGCGAATGGTCTACAGCCAGTCGGCGCGGCGGGACAAGCCCTTCGTCAAGGTGAACTGCGCGGCGATTCCGCACGAACTGCTGGAAAGCGAACTGTTCGGGTACGAACCCGGAGCGTTCACCGGCGCCAACCGCCAGAAGCTGGGTAAATTCGACCAGGCTAACCTGGGCACGATCTTCCTCGACGAGATCAGCGAAATGCATCCGGCGCTCCAGGCCAAGCTGCTGCACGTGCTTCAGGATGGTGAGTTCTCCCGCCTGGGCGGCAAAAGGGATATCTCAGTCGATGTTCGCGTACTCGCGGCAACCAATAAGCCGCTGGAGCGCGCCGTTGAGGAAGGTTTATTCCGCGAGGATCTTTTCTACCGGCTGAATGTGGTCAGCATTCACATTCCGCCGCTGCGCGAGCGCCGCGAGGAGATTCCGGTTTTTCTCGATTTCTTTCAGCGCAAATACAGTGAGTTCTACGGCAAAAATCCACCGCCGTTCAGCGACTATGCGGTCACCCGCATGATGGAGTACAGCTGGCCCGGGAATATCCGCGAACTGGAGAACCTGGTCAAGCGCTACGTAATCGTCGGCAACGAACCCCAGATCATCCGCGAGCTCTCCACTCACAAGCCGATCATCTCTTCCATCTCCGGCCTGAGTCCAACGTGGGGAATTAAAGGCGACAGCGCCGTCATGGCCGAGCGCGCCTCTGCCGCTCCCACTCCCATCGCCGCCTCTTCCGCGGGCGATTCCCTGGTAGAGGTGGAAATGCCTTCTTTGCTTGAGATTGGCCGCCGGGCCGCAATGCAGGCCGAACGCGAGGCGATCGAACGAATCCTGACCCAGACCCGGTGGAACCGGCGCCAGGCTGCCCGCATCCTGAAGATCAGCTACAAGGCGCTACTGAACAAACTCAAGGCAATGGAAGAACGCAACCTGCTCCAAAATAAGCAGAAAAGTGCCTGAGATTGGTATGGGAGTTCCATATGTACCGACGTATTCCCAATATCGAATGACCGGACCATTGTGGAAAACTTAGCCCGCTGTTCTAAGTTACAAAGAATCTTTTAATTGCCTTTTCCGAAAATAGTGTCCCGGAATTTCCCCCTTTTGGTTTTCTAAGTGCAGATCAAGAAACCAATAAGAGGCCCTAAATGAGTTCTATCTTCTTTTCAGATTCTTGTTTCTTCCAGTCTCTACGCTCCGTGGTGCGGAGCGGCACCTTGCAGCGCCTCCCCTGAATTCCCTCCTGACAGCCTCTTTCAGGAAAGGCCTCCCTTGAATGAGGGAGGCCTTTCTGATTTCTCGAGGCGCAAATCCAACGGCTTTGCCGGAGCACGGCATCTCAAACCCTCGCGGTTCGGGGATCTCCGCCACCTGAATTCCCGACCGCCCGGTTGACGGTCATTTCAACCCACGCGTATCATTCGGTGTTTGTCTTTGGCGGCTGGACGCACACGGGAGTCGAGGTCAGCAAGGGCATGGAAAAAAAGAAGCTCGAAACTTTCAAGAAGAAGCTTGAAGAACGGCAGCAGCAGCTTCGCCGCACGGTAAGCCGCACCGAACAGGACGGGCGCACCGCGGACATGGATACCGCTCAGGACGTGGCGGACCGGGCAGCCAGCTCCTACAACAAGGAATTCCTCTTTCACCAGAGCAACAATGAGCGCCAGCTACTTCAGATGGTGGAAGGAGCCCTGGGCCGTATCCGCGAGGGAACCTTTGGAGAGTGCGTCGCCTGCGGACGCGAAATTAACGCGAAGCGCCTGGAAGCCGTGCCCTGGACCCGGCACTGCATTGAATGTCAGGAAAAGCTGGAGCAGGGCTTGCTGGAAGAATCGGCAACCTAGTTTGAATCTTCTTGAATGGTTTGTGAATGGAGCCGCCTGCGGGCGGCTTTGTTGTTTGGGATTGTGATCGGAGAAATACATGGCAAATTCCAGGAAGGTTAAATTTGCCCTTTCAGTAGGAATATTCTTGCTGCTCGTTGTGGGCGGGAACGTTGCATGCTGGGCGACTCCGACTGATGATTCGGCTCAATGTCTTGATGCCGCGAAAAATGCACTCGGCTCTGAAGCGGAAGTTCTCAAATGCGGACACCTTACCGCAGCGGATGCCCTGGAAACCATTGCCGTCATGCGACTCAAGCAACTTAAGGAAACGAAAGAGGGTATTCCTGTCTCCAGGCTCGTAGTTCTGCGGCGCACAAAATCCCAATGGATTACCGAGTTGGCAGTTGACCGGAATTCCCGCAAAAATAG
>DASZRZ010000110.1:0-12814 GCA_035548935.1 Terriglobales bacterium | reverse complement strand
TTGGACGCCTGCTGATTCAGAATTCCACGTATCACGCATTCCGCTCGAAGCGCTGGATACTGGCCCGCAACACGCAAATAGGCATAGAGGAACCCTTTGGATCGACGGTCACGCAGTTGGGCGTGGGAGGTCCGTCCAGTTCCACGGTGCTGATTCCGCTTCCCGAGAGATTCTTTGCCGGTGGCTCTAATTCACTGCGCGGATATTCCATCAATCAAGCGGGCCCGCGCGATCCGGGAACGGGTCAGGTTCTGGGTGGGAGCGCCGTTTTTGTTAACAGCCTCGAACTGCGTACGCCGGCTCCTTCTCTGCCCTATGTCGATAACAACCTGAGCTTCGTAATTTTCCATGACTTCGGGAATGTGTTCGCAAGCGCCAGCGAGATGGGCAAGAATCTTTTACGATGGTCGCAAAAGGACCCGCAGTTATGTATGGCGGCGGCCACGGCTTCACAGTGCAACTTCTCGTTTGTCTCCCATGCGGTTGGCGCGGGAATCCGCTACCGGACACCGATTGGTCCGGTGCGGCTGGATGTTGGCTATAACCTGAACCCTCCGACGTATCCTTTCAACGAGACGCAACCCGACGGGAGCACGCTTTTCCGCTCCCAGACTCTTGGCCGCTGGCATTTTTTCTTCAGCATAGGGCAGACTTTCTAGCCATGATCGGGCGCGGCTTCAAAATCGGAGTGTGGCTGGTGCTGATGAGCCTTGCGCGCCTTGCCATGGCGTCGGATGTGCTGGACCGGATCGTAGTCCTGGTGAATCAGCAGCCCATCCTGTTGAGCGATTGGGAGGAGGCGGTCCGGTACCAGGCCTTGCGGGAAGGGCGGAGCCTGGAAAGCGTGACGCAATCCCAGCAGCAGGAAGTTTTGCAAAACCTGATCGATGAACAGTTGGTTCTGCAACAGATTCGTCCCCGGGGAATGCCATCGAACGAGGAGACCGCGCGCCGGATGACGGAGTTTCGCGGGGAGATTGCGGGAGCGAAGCCGGATGAGGGCTGGCGAAGCCTGCTGGCGCGCTACGGACTCAGCGAAGATGAGGTGAAAAGCCGTCTGGCGGCGCAGGCGGGAATCCTGCATTTCGTAGAGGCGCAGATTGTTCCGGGAGTTCGCATCGAGAATCGCGCCATATTCCGCTACTACCGCGATACGCTTACTCCCCAGATGGGCGCCGCCGGAGCGCCGGTGCCGCCATTGGAAGATGTCGCGGGCAAGATTCGCGAAATCCTCACGCAGAAGAGGACGGATGAGCTGTTTCAGGAATGGCTGCGCACGGCGCGAACGCAGAATGACATCCGGGTTCCAGCCATGGAATCGACGAAAGGGAATGCGATCGGCCAAAACGATGCCCCAAAGAAGGCCGCCGAATGAGTTTGAAATCTCAATTCGCCGTCACCAACAGGCGCGCCGCGATGGTTGCGGTTACGGCAGTGCTCCTGTTGGGGGCATTGCTGGCAGCGGGCTATTTTGTGGCGAGCGGTCCGCTGGGCGAGCGCTGGGCGCGTGCGCGGCTGGTGAGGCGGCTGGAGCAGATGACCGGAGGGAGGGTTGAAGTTCGCACGTTCCGCTGGAACCTGGCAAGTCTGGAAGTGGAAGCGGAAGGCATAACGATTCATGGCCTGCCGCCTCAGGGCTCGCAGATCAGCGCACATCCCATGACCTCCGTGGAGGCCGCGAACTATCCCTGGCTGCACGTGGAGCGGATGGATGCGCGGATGAAAATCTTCTCCCTTCTGCGCCGCCAGATTGGTTTGCAAGCGCTGATGATCGAGCGGCCGGTTCTGCGCATCATCATTTATCCCGATGGCACCAGTAATACCCCGAAGCCCAGGGCGATGTCAGGCGGCGATATGGGCGAGCTGTTTGATCTTGCTGCCGGAACTCTGGAAGTGCGTGAGGGCAGAGTGATCGTCAACGAGCGCAGTCTTCCCCTGGATGCAGTTGCCGAGCAGGTGCGAGTGCGGCTTGCCACGGCTGGCAAGAGGCGTTTTCAGGGTTCGGCGGAGGCGGCAAGCGTTGAGGTGCGGTACAGCAACCTTTTAAAGTCCGGACCCGGGACGATGAAATTCTCGATTGAGCCCGATCAGGCGATTATCGAGTCGGCGGTGTGGGGCGCCGGAGAGTCACGCTTCGAAGCCAGCGGGAAGCTGGTGAACTTTGCCAATCCGCAACTGACGATTGCCTACACGGCGAACTTGAAGCTGGACCAGCTTGCCAAACTCGATGAAGTGAAGAACTCAGAGCTGAAAAACCTGCGAGGCGGAACCGTATCCGTAAAAGGTACCGCAACCTATGCGCGGCGGCAGCTCGCCGTGGCCGGAAATATTGCGGCGCGGGGCGTGAACTGGATGTCGCGCGATTTGGCTGTGCAAAACATCAATCTTGGGTCGGAGTACAGGATCGACCGCGAGAACGCTACGTTTCCCAATGTGTTCGCCACCATGCTGGGTGGAACGGTAAACGGTCTGGCAGAGGTGAGAAACTGGCGCGCCTTCGAAGGGGCTACCAGCCGCCAGCAGGGGAGCGCAAAGCTGCATGTGGTTGGAATGGACCTGGGGAATCTTGCCGCGGCGTCAGCGAACAGCAGCCTGCCGCTGGACAAACTGAAGCTGCGAGGGAGCAGCTCGGGAGAGGTTGAGATCAACTGGTCCGGGAAGGCGGAAACCGCGCAGGCCCGCTTCAACCTGAATGTTGCTTCGCCTCCGGTGAGAGCAGTCGCCAACCCGGAATCAGTTAGTGCTCAACGGGAAAGAGCGGCGGGTGGAGATTTGCCTCTGAGCGGCCGCGCCCGTGGTACCTACGTATTTCGATCCTCCACCCTGCAGCTGGATGCGCTGGATTTAGAAGGTCCATCGATGCAGCTGGGTGTTACCGGCGCACTGGCTGCGAAGGGAAGTAATGCGCGGCTGCGATTGAGCACGAATGATATCGCGGCAATTGCGCCCCTGGTTCAGGCGTTATCGCCACGTCTGGTTATTCCACAAGGGACAACGGGAGAAGGCTCGTTCGCAGGAACGCTGACCGGAAGCATGAAGGCGCCCACGGTTGTGGGACGGCTTGAGGGCAAAAACATCGAGATACCCATGCCCGCTCCGGCTGGCAAATCCCAGGCGCAGAGTCCGCGCCTGAGATTCGATTCCGCTGGGGCGGATATACGACTTTCGCCGGACATGCTGGGCTTCAGCAATACGACAGCGCAGCAGGGCAAGTCCCGATTTGCATTCAACGGAAGCGCCCGGCTGAGCGAGGGAGAGCTGATTCCATCCAGCCTGCTTCAAGGGCGCCTTACGGTTCGCGATGGGGAGATTGCGGAGTTGCAGTTGCTGGGAGGCAGGCAGGATCAATATCCAGCCTCCGGTACGGTGAACACGCTTCTTCAAATCGGAGGCACGTGGAGCGACCCGCGAGCGGCGGGGCGCGTACGAATTACAAATGGGGTGTTTATTGGTCAACCGTTTCAATCGCTGGAAGCCACCCTGCTGGTGGGCGGCGGAGAGATTACGCTCGACAACCTGTCGATGGAACAGGGCAGCGGACGAATCAACGGAACTCTTGCCTACAACTGGCACACGCGCGGCTACCGGGCGCAGCTGGCGGGCTCGGGTTTCGAACTGGGACGCGTCCGGCAGCTGCAAAAAAGCCGACTGATCCTCTCAGGCCAGGTCGATTGGAAGCTGCATGGAGAAGGAACTCTTGACCGTCCTTCCATCGATGGCGATGCGAGAGTTCAAAATCTGGCGGTAAATGGCGAAAAACTCGGAGGCATTACCCTCGAAGGGACGACCAGCGAACAGGTGCTGCATGTAATGGCACGGTCCCAGTTCAGCAGCGGGCAGTTTACGCTGGGAGGAACCATTGGTTTGCAGCACGATTTTCCCGCTCAGCTTGATCTGAAGCTGGAACGCGTTGATGTCGATGGATTGCTGGCGCAATTATTGAAGGGGAATATTACGGGCCACTCCGCTGCCGAGGGCACGCTCAGAGTGGAGGGTCCGCTACGGACTCCAGCGCTGCTGGCAATGAAGGGCAGCTTCGATCAGGTGAGCGCCTCGGTGGAAGGCGTCCGGCTATCGAACAGCGGACCGGTGGAGTTCCAGATTCGCAATCAGGTGCTTACGCTGAGCCAGGTGAAGCTGGTTGGGCAGGGAACGGAGATAACCGCCACGGGGACTGCCGAGTTGAAAGGCCGCCAGCGGCTGAATCTGAATGCCAGGGGAGACGTAAACCTGAAGCTGCTGCAAAGCTTCAATCCCAAGCTGAACTCTTCCGGTATGGCCAACATTGAATTGCAGGTGCAGGGCACCGCTTCCATACCGGACGCACGCGGAAGAGTCACGATTCAAAATGGCGCCATCACCCACGTGGACCTGCCCAACGGGCTGAGCGACATCAACGGCACGCTGATGTTCAACCAGGACCGGATGGAGGTCGAATCCCTCACGGCGCGCAGCGGCGGCGGCGAGGTGGTACTGGGCGGATTCGTAAATATCGGCTCGCAGCGCGAGGTCGATCTTACGGCGCGGGGCAGGGAGGTAAGGCTGCGATATCCGCAGGGAATCAGCAGCATCCTGAATCTCGATCTGCATCTTACGGGCGGAGGCAACAGCTACACGCTGGCTGGCAGCGTGACCGTATCCAGGGTGGGAATCACGCCGCAGTTTGACCTGGGCTACTACATGATCAAAATGAAGCAACCGGCGCAGCCCGATGTAATCTCCGCGCTGAACCGGCTGCACCTGAACCTGCACGTGGTCTCGTCGAGCGAGTTGCAGCTGGATACTTCCGCCGCCAAGCTGGCGGGCGATGTGGATTTTGATGTGCGCGGCACCGCCCAGCGCCCCGTGCTTCTGGGCCGGGTGAATATATCGGAGGGCGAGATAACCCACCTGGGCACGCGCTATCAGGTGAATCACGCGGATTTCACCTTCAGTAATCCCGTGCGCATCGAACCGGTGTTTGACGCCGAGCTTACGACCCGGGTGCGGGAGTACGACGTAACGTTGAACTTCCATGGGCCGCCCGACCGGTTGAGCACCACCTACCGCTCCGAGCCTCCGCTGCCCAGCGCGGATGTGGTTGGACTGCTGGCGACAGGTCAGACCCGAGCCGAGTCGGCTCAGGTGATCCAGCCTGCGACCACCTTCACGGAAAACGAAGCGCAGGCATTTCTGGGGAATGCGCTCAATGCCGCCGTCAGCGACCGGGTACAAAAGCTGCTGGGAGTGAGCCGTATCCGGTTTTCTCCGCCGGAGACGGTGGGTGCGCAGACCAATCCCACAGCACGGGTGACGATTGAGCAGCAGGTGGCCCGTAACGTGACGCTCACTTACGTCACGAACCTGTCGCAGTCGAGCCAGCAGATTATCCAGATGGAATACAACGTGAACCGCAGCGTTTCCGTGGTGGCCACGCGGGATCAGAACGGGATCGTGTCGCTGGACTTCCGGCTGCGGCAGAGGAAGAAGTAAAACCCCGCTCTGGTTATCCTCCCGATGCAGCGCGGCTCGCCGGCGCAAGCCGGTTCTTTTTGACCGCGAGAAATCCCAGGCCTACGAAGATTGCCAGAACAACAAGCTGCGCTGCCGCGAAGGGCGGCTCCGACTGGGTTGGGGCCAGCGCCTTGAGGGGCGGCGCCTTCAGGAAAGACTGCACCACCAGGACAAAGCAGTTCAAGTAGAGAGCGATGACCGAAGTGATGATAAAGGTCCGTCTCCATCCTCCGGCGAGTCGGCGAACATAGCGTGCATAAAGTCCAATGGCCAGGACCACCAGAGAGATCGCGCCGACAATATGCGAGGGCAGAAGCTGGTGGAAGGGAAAGCCGAAACCGGTGACGCTGGTGGCTACGGTGGTGGCCAGGAAAATCGTGATCCATCCGTCGAGCCATTTTCCACCAAGCAGCCCGAACAGGGCCACGAGCCCCGACGCGATGCCAACCAGACTGATCAGAACGTGAATCAGAGTGTAGGTTTCCATGCCAGCTCTCTCCAGTTTGAGTGTCTGGGATTCTATCCGCATGCAGTGCTTTCTGCAGCATGCATTCGCAAGGATTGCAGCGGAGAAAAACAGGGAACGCGCATCGAAAAAAAAGCTGCTTCGTTTCGAAGCAGCTTGGAATGCATTTGAATGATTTTCGATGATGCGGTGAGCTATTTTCCGGGACGAGTTTCAAACGCCAGGGCGATCAGCGTCTTCTGCTCCATCTCGTGAGCCTTGGCCGAGCCGGTTGCCGGGCTGGCGCTGGCCGAGCGCCTTACCGAGCGCACGGGACGTCCGGGCACAAGCCGCCGCAACCTGGGCATCACGAAGGAACGGGCGCCCATGTTGGCCGGTTCTTCCTGCACCCAGACGATCTCCTTGGCTTCGGCGTGGCGATCCAGCTCCGCAAGAAGTTCCGCCTGCGGGAACGGATAAAGCTGTTCCAGGGTGACGATGGCGGTGGAGGTGTCCTTGCGGCGGCGGCGCTCCACGCGAAGTTCGTGAGCGATCTTTCCGGTGCACAGCAGGACGCGGGCGGCATTGGCGATTTCCATGTCGGGCAGAACGTTTTTGAACCGTCCCTGCGTCAGATCACTGAGCGGAGACGATGCCTCGGGATGACGCAGCATGCTCTTGGGGGTGAAGACCACAAGAGGCTTGCGCCACTGGCGGCGGGCCTGCCGTCGGAGCATGTGGAAGTACTGCGCCGCGGTCGAGGGCTGGCAAATCTGCATGTTGTCGCGTGCTGTGAGCTGCAAAAAGCGTTCGAGGCGGGCGCTGGAGTGCTCCGGTCCCTGGCCCTCATAGCCATGGGGTAGGAGCATGACGACTCCGGCGAGTAATCCCCACTTGTCTTCCGCCGAGCTGATGAACTGGTCGATGATGATCTGCGCGCCGTTGGCGAAATCGCCGAACTGAGCTTCCCACAAAACGAGAGCCTCGGGGAAGTCGCGGCTGTAGCCATATTCGAATCCGAGAACGGCTGCCTCCGATAGGACGGAGTTGTAGATTTCGAAGCGTGGCTGGCCGGGCGAGAGGTTGGCGAGCGGTATGTACTCGGTCTCATTTTCCACGTCGATGAGAACGGCATGCCGCTGATTGAAGGTGCCGCGCCGCGTGTCCTGACCGGTGGCGCGGATCGGAGTGCCTTCCAGCAACAGGGAGCCAAAGGCCATGGCTTCCGCGGTGCCGTAGTCGAGCGCCCGCTTCCCCTGGCCCATTTCTCCACGCTGTTCCAGAAGCTTTTGAATCTTGGCATGGGTATGGAAACCCTGCGGGGGATGGGAGAGCGCCTCGCCAATGCGGCCCAGCGTTGCCGCGGGGACGCCCGTGTCTACTTCATAAGACGGCAGGTAGCAGCCGCCTTTATAAGGCGCCCAATAGGGCTGCATGGTGGAGAGCACCGGCTTCTTCTTCATGGCGGTGCCGGCCTTGTGAGCCTCAAGCAATTCGGCATGCACCTTTTCGGAAACTTCGCGTCCGTTGAGAGAGAAGCGCTGTGAGTAAATATCCCATAGGCGCGGATGGGTGTTGATGATCTTGTAAAGCAGCGGCTGGGTGATGGTGGGATCGTCCACTTCACTGTGCCCGTGGCGGCGGTATCCGATGAGATCGACGACCACGTCGCTTTGGAAGCGGTAGCGGTACTCCACGGCCATGCGGGCCACTCGAACGACGGCGTCTGGATCTTCCGCATTAACGTGGAAGATCGGAATGTTCAGCCGTTTGGCCACATCCGAGGCAAAGCGCGAGGTGTGGCACTCGCTTGGCTCGGTAGTGAATCCGATCAGGTTGTTGACGATCACATGGATCGTGCCGCCCACTTCAAAGCCTCGAACGCCCGAATAGTTGAGAGTTTCGGCGAGGATGCCCTGTCCGGCGAAGGCAGAGTCGCCGTGCATGACAATGGGAATGACCTTTTGCTCTCCATCGGAGCCGATACGGACCTGCTTGGCGCGCGCACGGCCTACTGCGACAGGATCAACCGCCTCCAGATGGCTGGGGTTGGAGACCAGGTGAACGGAGAGCTTTTCGCCGCCGCGGGCCTCATAGGTACCGACGGCGCCAACGTGATATTTAACGTCACCCCCACCGAGCACGCTGCGCGGGTCCACGTCCTCGAACTTGGCGAAGATGTCGGACGCGGGCTTCTTTACCACGTGAACCATTACATTCAGGCGGCCACGGTGGCTCATGGCCAGAACGGCCTGATGAGCGTGAGAGCCAGCGGCAACTTCCAGCATTTCCTGAAGCGCGGGAACCAGAGCCGTGACCCCTTCCAGCGAAAAGCGCTTCGTGCCCAGGTAGCGCGATTGAATGACCTGCTCAAACAGGTCGGCGCGGATCAGTTGTTCCAGGATGCGCTCGCGATCGGGTTGAGCCGCTTCGGTCTCGATCTGTTCCTGAATCCAAAGCCGCTGCTCGGCGTTGGGCATGTGCATGAACTCCACGCCAATGGTTCCGCAGTAATAGCGGCGGGCCTCGTCGGCAAAGGGTCCGGAGAGTTCCAGGCCGGGGAAGTGGGCCGCGGGCAGATGCATGCGGAGGGGATCCAGATCGGCTTGCAGATATCCCCAGCGGCGGAATACGTCGAAGACACGCTCGCGTTCGTCGTTGGTTTCCATCAGAAGTGTTCCCCTAACGAGGGTCGGCGCGGACGTGGCTGGATAATCAATTTTCATTTCGTATAAGTCTCAAAAAATAGTATGGGACCAAACTTTTCAGTTTACCGCTTTAGAGCGCAATGGCCAATGGAGAGACGCGTGAATCATTAGCACAATCGTTACCCATTCAGGATAAAACATTTGGGCCAGAAGCGCCCATCCGATGGTGTAAGTCCATTAGTTTTAATAGATACAAGTGTGGTGCGGGTGCGAGTGGCGGTGCGGGGGGCATGATTCGAGTATACTTCCGCCGCCTGCGAATCGACAAAAGCACAGGTGTACCGGCAGAGTCCGGGCAGGGCGGAATAGAGCCTGAACTGCGGGCTGGACCTTATAATTTGGCTTCATAAATAAGTTGGCTCACAGGGGGATGGACGGAATGCGAGCTTTATTGCGGGTTGGGATGTGGGCGGGGATAGCCGCCGCCGGGGCCGGGGCCATGGCTACGATTGCGCTGCGGCGGGGAGAACCCATCAGCGCCATATGGCTTGTGGTTGCCGCCATCTGCACCTATGCAATTGGATATCGCTTCTATAGCAAGTTCATCGCCGCCAAAGTCCTGACCCTGAACGCCATGCGAGCTACTCCTGCCGAACGGCTGGAAGATGGCCGGGATTTTGTTCCCACCAATAAATGGGTGGTGTTCGGACATCACTTCGCGGCCATAGCAGGCCCCGGTCCGCTGGTCGGTCCGGTGCTGGCGGCGCAGTTTGGATACCTGCCCGGCACGCTATGGATCGTGGTGGGCGCCGTGCTCGGCGGCTGTGTTCAGGACTTTGTAACCCTGGCCTTCTCCGTGCGCCGCGACGGCAAATCCCTGGGGCAGATGGCGCGGGACGAGATCGGCAAGGTCGGTGGATTCGTTGCCTTCGTCGCGGTCATCAGCATCCTGGTTATCCTGCTGGGGGTAATCGCGCTGGTGGTGGTGAATGCGCTGAAGTCGAGTCCGTGGGGGTTTTTCACCATTGCAGCGACCATGCCGATTGCGGTGCTGATGGGCGTATATCTGCGCTTTCTCCGGCCCGGCAAGGTGCTGGAAACCTCGGTGATGGGCTTCGTACTGGTGGCGCTCTCCATCTGGGGCGGTCAGGTGGTATCGCAGACGCCGGGATGGGCGCAGGCATTTACCTTCGGCGCGCCCGCGCTGGCCATCATGATCATGATTTACGGTTTTGCGGCATCGGCATTGCCGGTGTGGCTCTTGCTGGCTCCTCGCGATTACCTGAGCACATTCGTAAAGCTGGGCGTGGTGGGCGTGCTGGCGATGGGCATTCTGTTTTTACGGCCCACGCTGCAGATGCCCGCGCTGACCCGATTCATCGATGGAACCGGGCCGGTTTTTGCGGGAAGCGTTTTCCCGTTCGTGTTTATAACGATTGCGTGCGGGGCGGTGAGCGGTTTCCATTCGCTGATCTCCAGCGGAACCACCCCAAAGCTGATCTCGAGCGAGACAGAAACACGGATGGTCGGCTACGGGGCAATGCTCGCGGAGTCCTTCGTGGGGATCATGGCGATGATCGCCGCGTGTGTGCTTCAGCCGGGAATGTATTTTGCGATCAATAGCCCGGCGTCGATTGTGGGAAGCACGCCAGAGTCCGCGGCTGCGACGATTTCATCCTGGGGATTTGCGGTCAGCGCCGCCGATATCGAGCAGATGGCCCGCGCCGTGGGCGAGAGTTCGCTGATGAACCGCACCGGGGGAGCCCCGGCGTTCGCGGTGGGAATGGCTCACATCTTTTCGTCGACGATCGGAGGAAGCGCCCTGATGGCCATCTGGTACCACTTCGCCATCATGTTTGAGGCGCTGTTTATCCTTACAATTCTCGACGCGGGTACTCGCGTGGGCCGGTTCATGCTGCAGGACGGACTGGGGCATATCTGGAAGCCCCTTGGTAGGACGAGCTGGTATCCGAGCATCTTCCTTACGAGCGCCATCATCGTTGCCATGTGGGGCTCGTTTCTCTGGCAGGGAGTGAAAGACCCGCTGGGCGGGATAAATTCGTTGTGGCCGCTGTTTGGCATCAGCAATCAGTTGCTGGCCGCGGTGGCGTTGTGCGTGGCCACTACGATCATTATCAAGATGGGCAAGGTGCGCTACTCGCTGATCACGATGGGCCCGCTGGCATGGCTGGTAACTGTGACGTTTACCGCCTCGTGGCAGAAAATCTTCAGTCCGGACCCGCATATCGGATTCCTGTCGCATGCGGAGCAGTTGGCGGATCAGGTGGCGGCCAATCCCGGGCGGGCAGAGGAGTTTGCCAAACTCATTTTCAATGACCGGCTGGATGCCGCGGTGACCGCCAGCCTCGTGATTCTGGCGGTGCTCATCCTGGTGGAGGCTGGCCGCGAGTGGGTACGGGTGCTCTCGGGCGCAAAGACGGCGGAGGTCCGCGAGGCGCCCTTCGTGCCGTCCAGACTTTCGGCGGAGAAGTCTCTATGAAGACAATAAGAGAGGTCTTCAAGCTCTTTTTAGCCACGCTGCGCGAAATCTTCGACGAGAATGCATACCAGCGTTTTTTAATACGTCATGGCGCGCAGGCTTCGCGGGCTTCGTACCGCGAGTTTTTGGAAGAGAGCCGCGTAAGCCGCGAGCGGCGGGCGAGATGCTGCTGAGAGAGACTTTGCCCGGCGCAGACTTACGATCCGCTGGAGTGATATGCGCGTTTTAGGGATTGATTGCGGCGGAGAATACACCGGCTACGGGGTGGTGGAACAGTCCCAGAGCGGTGAATTGATTTGCCTGGCAGTGGGAGCCATACGGCTTTCGCCGCGCAAGCCGCTGGCGGAGCGTCTGCGTACCATCTTCGAGGAACTCGGCACCCTTATAGCGGCTCACTCACCCGAGGTGGTCGCGATTGAGGATGTGTTCTATGCGGTGAACGCCAAATCGGCGTTGAAGCTGGGACACGTGCGCGGAGTCGCCATGCTGTCGGCATCAACGGCGGGGCTGCCGGTGGCGGAGTATGCACCGCTTTCCATCAAGTCTGCCGTAGTGGGTTATGGGCGGGCGGAAAAATCGCAGGTTCAATATATGGTCACCCGCCTGTTGAAGCTTGCGGTGGTTCCCGAACCTGCGGACGCTGCCGATGCCCTTGCCATCGCAATCTGCCATCTGCACACGGCGGCAACCGCGGCCCGGCAAATGAAGGTGGCATCCAATGGATAGTATGTCCGATAACCGGACAGGGAGAATCGATTGCGGCACGGGATGCGAATGAGAACGGCTTGCAGGGTTGTCATGGTCAGGTTTGTCGTGGTGATGATGGGTTTGCTCGCAGCGGGATGGGCCCAGGCACCGGACCTTGAACCTCAATCGAAAACCGCGAATGTCCCTGCCATTTCCTTTGAATTCGTCTTCCATGGCGCCGATCCCGCAAGTTATGCGATTACGGTCGATTCGACCGGTAAAGCGTCCTATCGCTCAGAGCCGAAGGTGGAGGAGGGCAAGGTAGCGGGAGATCCCTACCTGCAGCAGTTTCTGTTGATGCCGCCGAACCGGCAGATCATTTTCGACCTGGCGAAAGACCTGAATTTTTTCCAGAAGGATTTGAACTATACGAAGACCCGTGTGGCCGACATGGGAACGAAAACGCTTACGTTCCGCGATGGCGTCCATGAAAACCACACCAGCTTTAACTACTCAGCCGATCTCAAGGCGCAGGAGTTGGCGAAGATATTCCAGGACATCTCTACCACGCTGGAGTTCAAGCGGCGGCTGGAGCGAATGGCGCGCTTCGAGCCCCTGGCGCTGGACTCCGAGTTGAAGAATCTGGAGAGCGCCGAGAAGGCCAGCCGCCTGGCTGAAGTACAGGTGCTGGAGCCGGTGCTCTCCCGCATTGCCGCCGACCACTCGGTAGTCAACGTGGCGCGCCGCCGTGCGGAGGCGTTTCTGGCAAGGCATCCGAAGCAGGGATGAAGAGATCGCTGGGTATAGCATCGCCCGTGCTATGATTTTTTGACTTACTTATTTTCTTCATGACGCCACCGCTTCTGACGTCTGATCCTGCCTCTACCGATAAAGACAAGGCATCCCTTGTTTGCGATCTCCGCGACAGCCCGTCGCCCTCGCTGGCGTTATCTCCGCGATGGCTGGCACTGATTCTGCTCTTGCTGGCGAGCGTTCTCTACCTTGGAACTGCCGCCAGTCCCGGTTTGCTGGACGATGCCG
>DASZRZ010000109.1:0-24356 GCA_035548935.1 Terriglobales bacterium | reverse complement strand
AATGAACAACTAAATAGCTAACGCAGGCCTACCGTATAAAAACGAGCCCTGCGCCGAGGCACCGCAAGCAACACATTGCGGCATGCCCGGTGCAGGGCTCGTTTGCTTTTTGTCTTTCCCCCACGAACAAGGAGCCACTACCAATGCAAGTGCCGAAGTGCCACCAACTCGTCGACTTGAAATACTGCGAACGCTGCGGAGGATTATGGCTGCGCACCCGGGGTGCAGCGGCTGTTTACTGTAGTCCGTGTGGCAGGGAGATGGCCGAGCTCCCAGCCGCGCGAACCACATTGCGAGGCAAAGCGGGGCGTCCGAAGGGTGCCCTCCACAATATCAACGCAAGCTTAGCGATGAACTGCCCTGTAAGCGCGGGGCAGAGGATGGAGGGCCTGCTATGAGATTTTCCAACTCCCCCGATTGGTTGACTCGAACTTCTCCCATTGAAACCTGCCAGGTACGGACCCCTTCCGCTCGAACCTTTCGGGTTCCTACCGTAACGGCACAAGCAGATATGAAATCCCAACGAGGACCCATGAACCATCCGGCAAAGGACCGCTCCGCAGAACTGTACGCTTACCGGGAACACACCGTCGGCATGTTGCGGCGGTACTTCCGGCTATCGATTGAGTTTGGAAGATTGCCTTCCATGCTGGGCCGGGAGTTCTTTCGAGCTCGCGTCAGCAGCTACCGGATGAGTACCTTTGAGGACGGCATAATTTTTGTGCATGACGTGGAGCGATGTCTGGACCGACTGGAGGTCATCGACCGGCAACTCATCGCGCGCATTGTGTTCCAGGAGTACACGACGGAGGAAACGGCGGTTCTGTTCGGATGCACGCGGCGTACGATTGCGCGCCGGTATGCCAGCGCGATTGACGAGGTGAGCGAGCTGTTTTTAGTCAATGGGCTGTTGCGGGAATTCGCGAGATCCGAAGAGACTTCGCAAAGGCCGGAGATGAAAAAGAGAGAAAAAGACCTGCTGGCATGCGCCGAGGAGGTTGGTTTTCCGAAGGAGAAGGCCGTGGCTGGCAGGTACTGGAATCGTGTCAAGCCCCTGAAATCGCAGTTTCAGGTGCAAGCTGTTCTTATGAAAGCAAATATATCGACGGTTGCGGTGTCACAGTTGCCCCCCGCGGTTTGATATCCTAAACCTAAGAGTGAAAGAAAAGCACTCAGAGGGACGCGGTTAAAGCCGCGTCCCTTTTTTGCAGGAGTTCGGAGCCGGAATTTTCAGGGAAGCTTCTGCCGGAACCCGGTGATGGGATTTTTGCCAAGCATTCCACTCAACCTTTTCACTAAACCTTCCCACTAAGCATCCTCGCTAAACCATGACGATCACGAGTACGCGCGGAGCGCGAACGACCCGCCGCCGCACCCATGCCGATGGAGAGGTGGTACGGCTAAGAGCAGTGGACATACCCGAACGGACCGGCAATGCAAACCCGCCGACGGAAGCCACGGGTTCCGAAGGGCGCGGAGAATCGCGGAGGCCGGGGGAAACGAAGTCGAAGGGCGCGTGTACGGTCAAGAGCGCGGCGGGAGAAGAGGTAACGATTCCGGCCTGGACCGGGGACGGCGTTGAGCAAATCCGGGAGATGCGCGGACCGATCATCCGGGCCAATATTGCCAAGGCGCTGGACGGAAGCTACCTGCACATGAAGTCCCTGTTCGAGTACGCGGGATTGTGGCCGGCGGAAGCGCCCGCGGAGGAGGATGACTCTTCTTTTGCCGCACTTCTGCTGAGGAAGCTGGAAGCGGAAGAGAAGCGGGGCAAGGCGGAAGGGAACGGCTGATGCGCATTATTGCAGGCTGAAAGGACTTCGCGGTGCATCTGTATACTGAATGTCTGGGCGTGGACGACGCACAGTTACCAGGGTAAAGGGAGCAATCGAAGCGCATGGACATGAGCTGGATCACCGACCGCATTGCGGTGGGCGGCGGCATCTGGATAGATGCAAAGATGATCGAGGTTGCCAGGGCAGGGATCACCCACATCATCGACATGCAAGTGGAGTTCGACGACACACCGCTGGCGAAGCCGTTTGGAATTGATGTGTTATGGAATCCCATCGACGACGACTTCCAGCCGAAGCCGGCGGAGATATTTCAGCGCGGAGTTGAGTTTGCGCTGGCCGCTCTGGAACAGCCGGAGAACAAGCTTTTCATACACTGCGCCGCGGGCGTACACCGGGCGCCGATGATGACGCTGGCGGTGCTGCGCGTCCTTGGCTATGGCCTGGAGGAAGCGATGGCGCTGGTGGAAAACCGCCGCCCCGTGGTGGACTTTGCCGGCGTGTATGTACGCAGCGTAGAAGATTTCATCCGCAATAACACGGCCATCATCAAGTAAGCTCGATTCAAGTAAACACGATTCAAAAGTAAAGAAGACCCAAGTCAACACGGCACTCTGAGTTTTCAAAAGCGCCCGATTCTCTCCGGGGCATTCCAATATTTATCCAATTATTTATCCAAGGCGCTCTGGCGCTGCCTAAAACCATGACTGAAAAAAGATGCGGATTCAGCCGTCCTACGGGACGGCTTTTGCAGTTTCTGGGACAAGATCAAGCGGGCGGATTTCTGGCAACCCTGATCCTGCTGGTGCTCTCGGCGGCCTTTTGCCACGGGATTGAACCGGCGAAGACGACGATCAGCGATGTGGTCTACCGGGCCGACGGAACCCCCGCTGCCGGCACGTTACTGATTACGTGGCCAGCGTTCACGACCTTCGACGGCAAGGCGGTGGCCGCGGGAAACAAAAGCCTGGTGCTTGGAGCAGGCGGGACATTGACTGTACAACTGGTGCCGAATGCAGGCGCCACTCCCGAGGGCACCTATTACAAGGTTGTGCTCAAGCTAAGCGATGGCACGACCAGCAACGAATATTGGACGGTTCCGGCGACCTCCCCAACGAATGTCGCGGCGATTCGCGCCAGCATCGTGCCCTCTTCCGTGGCGGCCCAGCTAGCTTCGCGCTCCTATGTGGACGCGGCATTGAGCAGCGCCGTACTGAGAACCGGCGATCAGACGGTGGCCGGGGTGAAATCATTCGCAGCATCCCCGGTGGTCCCCGATCCGAGCCAGGGCACGCAAGCGGCAAACAAAGATTACGTAGACTTTGCGGTGGCAAACGGCGGGAGCGGAAGCAGCGTGCTCTCCCTGGTGAAAGGAGGAACGGCACGGACCACATGGATCAGTGGGCGGTGCGTGCGAGTTTCTGACGATGGCACAAAATTGGAACCATCCAGCAGCGATTGCGGCGGGGGAAATGCGACCAGCCTTGCGGGCAATACGTGGGCCGCGCCCGCGGCGATTGGCTCGACGACACCCAACACCGGGGCCTTTACCCTTGGGACCTTTGGAACGCCATCGACGCTGGACTCCAATCTGACGCAGACTTACGTGATTGGAAACACAAATCAGAATGTGTTTGTCCCTCACGTATCGACGGGAACAGGAGCGGACGGATACCAGGTCTCCTCGTACTTTGTGACGCAGAATGATTGCGCCGACACGGGCTGTTATGTGTTTGGGACTCTGCACTCCAGCGCTGAGAAGGGAAACGCCAATTTTGTCAGCGGGGTTGAGAGCTACGGGCTGTCGCGTCCACGAACAGGCAAGGCAATTGGGACGGCTGCTGGAATTGACGCTGGTGTGCAGGTAGGCGACGGCACCGGACTTGCCACCGGCACCACCAACATAGCAGCGACATTTAATGAGTTTGGACAGTGGCGCACCACGGGAACGCTGCATTACAGCTACGGCCTGAATTTAATCAATCATGCAGGGTTGGGGGATACGCGCAATGCAGCGGTAAACATTGCCGATCAGGGGACCGGAAGCAATGACTATTCGATCTATTCGGCTGGAGGGAAAAACTACCTTGGCGGCCAGTTGCAGACTGCCGTGGCCTCGCGGTTAACGGAGGTGGCGGCGCCGTCGAGTCCCTCGTCCGGGTTTGGTGCTGAGTGGTACGACTCCACCGACCACAGGCTGCACGACAAGAACCCAAGCGGCGTGATCGGGACTACGGTGGTCGCGGATAGCGGAGCGTCGAACAACTTTCTGACTGCAATTTCCGCTGCGGGCGTCATCAGTAAAGCGCAGCCCGCGTTCAGCAACCTGAGTGGACAGGCAACGACGGCACAGCTCCCATCGACCATCGATTTCACGGGAAAAACTTCCACGGCTCCGAATAAAACAGGGACTTCTCCACCGGGCACATGCACGGTGGGAGACACGTTCTTCGATAGTGATGCCACGGCAGGACAAAACGTCTACGGCTGCACGTCAACGAATACATGGACACTCCAGGGAGACGGCGCTGGCGGCGGTGGTGGTGGTTCGGGGACGATCAATTCGGGCGTCACGAATATCATCCCGAAATATACGGCTTCCACGACAATCGACGATTCGCTGCTGAGCGATAACGGGACGGTCCTGAGTTATGGCGGAGCGGGCGGAATTGTGAGCTCGGGAAGTGCAGCTGGCTTCTTTGGCATAGGCCAAGGCACGACCCAAGGCACTTCGTCTCAAAAGATCGGATTGACGGCACCGACATCGGTCACTGCGTACAACATGGTGTTTCCGGGTGCGGCGGGCAATGGCTTTTTGTCGTGGTCGAACTCGTCGAATATCGTGACAGGAGTGTTCCGGTCGCTGGCAGCGACGTCGCCGGTAACCGTTACAAATGCCGATGGCACGGGGGGCAATCCCACGCTGGCCTGCGCGACCTGCGTAACTTCCGCGGCCTCGCTCACCAGCGGCAAGGTAGTAGAGGGTGCGGGCAGCCAGGCGACGGCGGTTTCGACGCTTACAGCCACGGTAGTCAAAGCCTCTTCGGGCACTCTGAGCGCGGCGACGGCGGGCACGGATTACGTGAGCCCGTCATCGACGGAGACGCTCACTAACAAAACGCTCGATGCTGAGGGCGCGGGAAACACCATCACCACGGTGTCAAAGGTATGGATGCCAGCCGCGGGATGCGCGGGCACGACCGGGGCGCTGCTGTGGGACACCCTGGCTTCGAACGCTCCCACGGCGACCTGCTCAGCGGGATCGACGGAGACCACGCTGATGCGCGGCGTGGCCGACTTTCCGGACTCCGATGGAGATTACTCGCTGCAGCAGGGGTTCATGCTGCCCTCGGACTGGTCGGGCAATATCGACCTGAAGTTCCTGTGGCGGGCGGCGGCAACCTCGGGCGACGTGGTCTGGCAGGCAACGCTGGTCTGCCGGGCGGATGCCGAGGTGGATGATGCGGCGTTTAATACCGCTAGCACCGTCACCGATACGGCAAAGGGCACTACGCTGCAATTGAATACGGCGACGATCTCTGCGATGACGACCACGGGATGCGCGGCGGGCGAGTATGCGCACCTGAAGGTCTTCCGAAACCGCACGAATGCCGCGGACACGATTGCCGGCGTGATCTCGCTGGCGGGAGTGGAAGTCACCCTGAGGAGGGCGCAGTGAGGTTGCTAAGGCTGTTGCTGCTCGCGGGTTTCCTCTGCAATACCCCCGCCTGGGCGGCGATGACCGTGACTAACTGCAACACGGGGACACCGGCATCCGCGACCACGATGACGGTGACTTGCTCGAGCGTGGCGGCGGGCGATTTACTGGCGCTGACATTCTTGAGTAACAACAACGTAGCAGTGAGCAGCGTTTCCGACAGCGTTGACGGCACGAATGGATGGACAGCAGCGTTTGCCAGCACATCGTTCGGAGTCATCGGCAATCTGGCCTGGTACGTTGCTCCCAACCGCAGCGGCTCGGGATCAACGGTGACGGTGACAGTCCAATTTGTGTCGGCTACTGGTGGCGGAGAGATTGCACTGAAGCGAATCTCCAATGCCGACACTTCCAGTCCCGTGGATGGAGCTGGGTGCAGCACGAGCGGAACCGGCACGGCCCCAAGTTGCGCACTGACTACGAGCAACGCCAACACGCTCCTGCTGGCATCCCTTGGGCTGGGCGCGTCAAAGACAGTGACGGTGGGAGGCAGCTTTGGCAATGCGCTAACTCCCGACGGTTTTACCAAAATTGCGGATCGGTATGTGACCGCCAGCGGCAGCCAAACGATCAATCCTTTCAGTTGGACCGGCTCGACATCCTTTGGGCAGATTGCCATCGCCATTAAGGAAGCGGCAGGCGGTGCGGTGGCAACTCCGCGCAGAAGGCCAATCTACTTTTGAACCACCGGCAGGCCCCGGTTTTCGTTGACCTTGGCAAGCGACAATATTCGTTCCGATCTTCATACACTGATCAGCCTGGGGAGAAAGCTTGATCGCAGCGGTTCAACTCAAACCAGTGTTCGCGATGAGCTGATCGCGTCGCTGTTAAAGATTCGCGACAAAAATGGGAGACTGGTTCCCCTGATCGCGAACGCGGTACAGGCCGAGTATGGAATAAACTGCGGCCCCCGCAATATTGTGCTGAAGGCGCGGCAAGTGGGCATCTCCACTTATATCGCGGCCAGATTTTTCATCCAAACGATACTGCGTCCCGGCACCCTGACAGTACAGGTGGCGCACGACCAGCGGGCAGCGGAGGAAATTTTCCGCATCGTTCATCGCTTCCAGGCGAACCTGCCGGAGCGTTGGCGCAAGGGCGTGCTATGCCCCTCGCGTGCAAATGCACGCCAGTTGGTGTTTCCACGGCTCGACAGCGAGTACCGAGTGGAGACGGCAGGGGACGCAAACGCCGGGCGCGGGATCACCATCCAGAACCTGCACTGTTCGGAGGTGTCCCGCTGGCCCGGTGATGCCGCAAGCACACTGGCATCGCTACGAGCCGCAGTTCCGCCAGGGGGAGAGATCGTATTGGAATCGACCCCGAACGGGGCAGGCGGCTGCTTTTACGAAGAATGGAATCGCGCGCGGCAGACAGGCTATGTGCAGCATTTCTTCCCATGGTGGTTGCAAGCTGAGTACACGATTCCAGAACCTAAAAATCTTGTGCTCACGGAAGAAGAGCGGGTTTTAACTTCCCAGCACGGCCTGAGCAAAGCACAGATCGCCTTTCGCAGAGAGCTTCGAGCCAACCTGCGAGGTCTGGCCGCGCAGGAATTTGCTGAAGATCCTGTTTCCTGCTTCCTGGCATCGGGGGAATGCATTTTTGACCTGGAGGTGATTCAGCAACGCCTGCGGGCTCTGGGATGCGGAGATGGGAGCGCTCCGGCAAGCGAGCTGAACAGCACCGCAGCGGAGATCCGCGAGAACGGACGGCTCCAGATATGGTGGCCGCCGCGTCCCAACAGCGAATACATCATTGGAGTTGATCCCGCGGGCGGCGGCAGTGATGGGGATTATTCGTGCGCCGAAGTGATCGAGCGGGAGACTGGAATGCAATGCGCCGAATTACACGGACACTATCCCCCGGCGGAGCTCTCCGTGATGGCGGCACGGCTGGCGCGCGAATATAACAACGCTCTGCTGGCGGTGGAGAAAAACAATCACGGACATGGAGTGCTGGCGCACCTGGGAGCTTCGGAGAATTACACGCGGCTTTACGAGCATGGGAACCAGGCGGGCTGGTTGACGACATCGGCTTCGCGTCCGCGAATGATCGAGGAGTTTGCGGTGATGCTGGCGAATGTCCCACAGCTGTTCAGCAGCCCTCGTTTACTGTTGGAGTGCCGTACGTTCGTGCGGCGTAGGGATGGGTCTCCGGCAGCGGCACCGGGCGCTCACGACGATCGAGTGATGGCGATGGCGATTGCGCTGGCGGTGCGGGCAGAGATGGCGGGAAAGCGCTACCGGCACTGAAGCGGACCGTGGCTGGCATCCGGAATTGGAAATGGGCGTTGTACAATTTTGACGGATGCCAGTCAGCGCGGTACAACACGTGCGGAAAATGCGAGGTGGTGCGCAGAGCCACCTAATGCGCGCCAGCAATGGAAGCTTCTACGTAGTCAAGTTCCAGAATAATCCGCAGCATCCGCGGGTGCTGGTGAACGAGATGCTTGCGACGCGGCTGACCGAGCGGCTGGGACTGCCGGTGCCAGCAACCGAGGTGGTCGATGTGGAGCCGTGGCTGGTGGCACACACGCCGGAGCTCACGATCCAGCTTGCGGGGCGCAGCATTCCCTGCCAGGCGGGACTACAATTCGGATCGCAGTACGTGGTGAATCCACTGGAAGGCCGGGTATTCGACTACGTTCCGGAGCAAACACTCGCAAGAGTGCGCAACCTGGAGGACTTCGCAGGGATGCTGGTGGTGGACAAGTGGACCTGCAACGCGAATGGCAGGCAAGCAGCCTTCTGGAAGAAGGCGCGCGAAAAGAAATACAGGGCAACGTTCATCGACCAGGGATATTGTTTTAACGCAGGCGAATGGAGCTTTCCGGATTCGCCGCTGCGGGGGGTTTACCTGCGAAACGAGGTTTACGCGCAGGTGCGCGGGTGGGAGTCGTTTGAGCCATGGCTGCCGAGGGTGGAGTCCATGGACCCGCAAGCGATCTGGGAGTGCGTGGAGGCGATTCCCCCGGAGTGGTATCAGCACGACGTCAGCGCGATTGAATCGCTGGTGGAGAAGCTGATCAAGCGGCGGGGAAGCGTGCGCCGGCTGGTGGAGGAGTTCCGGCGCTCTTCGCGGGCTCCTTTTCCGAACTGGATCGAGATGGCGGCGGCCACAAGAGTGGGTCACGCGTAAAGAATGACTGAACTGCGACAATGCGAATTTATCCTGCTGCGCTATGTTCCGGATGCGCTTACGGAGGAGTTCGTAAACCTGGGCGTGGTGCTCATGGAATCGGCTGAGAACGGTGGCGGCTTCGCCGATGTGCGGTTTACGCGAGACTGGCGGCGGGCGCGCTGCATTGATCCTGGAGCAGACTTTGAATTGCTCGGCGAGCTGGAAGCCGATTTACGCAAGCAACTGGCACGCGGCGACAGAGACTGGGTGCTGCAAAAACTTCAGGATTACTGTTCCAATGGAATCCAACTGACCCAGGCGAAGGCCTGCCTGGCGGCAAATCCGGCGGAGGAGCTGGAGTCGCTGGCGCGAATCTACCTGGAGCGCAAACGTCCCGGAAAGCGGGACCTTTCCGGACGCCAAGCGATCCTGGGACAGATGCGCGACAAGTTTGAACAGGCCGGAGTTTGGGAGCTGATGCATAAGAAGATCGCCGCTTCGGACTTTACGCACAAGGGAGATCCATTGAAGATCGACTGCGGCTACCGTCCGAATGGAGTGATCCGGATGTTTCACGCGGTATCGCTGGAATCGGATATTGATGCGGCCAAGGTGCTGGCATTCAGCTTCCCCGAGTTGAGGGAGGGGATCCGGCGCAAACAGAATGCAAAGCCAGAGCTGACGGCAATCGTCGAAACGGCGCTGGACCGGGAAGATGAGTCCATTGCCTTCGCATTGGCGGTAATGCAGCGCAGCGAAATTGCGGTGATGACCGAGGCCGACCTTCCGATGATAGCCGAGCGGGCCAGGCAGGAGTTGCGGGTGTAATCTCCTGCGTCTGGCAGGCATGAAATAAAGAGCGCATAGCGATCCAGCCCTTCACGAATTCTTCAGGGACCAAAATAATCATGAAATTTTCACATTCTGTTCGCGGCCTTATGGGCCGCATGCGCAGTGCTACGCCTGAACGACGGCGAACACAGCCGTTGCCGTCGATCTTGTCTGTCCACGGACCGCGCGCCGGGACGCTGCCGAAGCCGACGCCGGCGAACCTGCGGCGGTTTGCCGAGACGCCGGTGGCGCGGAAGGCAATCAACACAATCAAGGACCGGATTGCCGGGATGCGCTGGCAGGTGCGTCCCCGTGGAGGCAGGCGGGTCGAAGAGCTGCCGGATGGCGCTGCGCGAATTCGAAGCCTGACGAGAAACCTGGAGAGCCCGAATCCCGACGATTCGTTCCGCTCGATGACCGAGCAGGTACTCGAAGACGTGATTGTGGGGGGATTCGGGTCGATCGAAATCCAGAGGACGGGAGACGCGGAGCGTCCACTGCTGCTCTGGCCGGTGGACGGCGCAACCATCAAGGTTTGCAGTGACTGGGATGGGCGTCCCGATTCTCCGCGTTATGTGCAAGCCACAGGGAGGCAAGGCCCGGACGCGATGGTGCCGTTGAATGATGACGAACTTATTTACATCCGACTGAATCCGCGAACGCACACGGTGTTTGGACTGGGACGGCTGGAGGTGGCCTTCGAGACGATCAACGAGTACCTCGGGGCCCACCGCTATGCGGCGCGTCTGGCGTCGAATACGGTGGTGCAGTATGCGCTGTGGCTCCAGGATATGGACCCGGCGCAACACGACCGGCTGATCCGCTGGTGGCAGGACGAGATTGAAGGAACCGGACGGGTGCCGATTCTATCCGCCCAGCAAAAGCCCGAAGTGCTGCGCTTCGGAGGTGGGACAGACGCCGATCTGCGGCTGGAATGGCAACAGTTCCTGCTGCGGATTGTGGCAGATGCATTTGACCTGCCTCCTCTGTTTCTGGGACTGGAACACGATGTGAACCGTTCCACCGCCGAAGAGTTGAGCGACCATGCCTTCCGCTCTGCGATTGTGCCGACGGCGCGGCTCTTCGCGGAGCACATTACACGGGACGCCATTACGAAGAAGCTCGGCTGGGATGACCTGGAGTTTGTATTCGCCGACCTGGAATCGCGCAATGAACGGGCCGAGGCCGAGATGCAGGAAATCCTGCTACGCAACGGAGTTCTGACGGTGAACGAGGTCCGGCAAATGAGGGGCCTGCCGGTGCTGCCGGGAACTGAGCCAGCTACAACCACGACTTCCCACTGAAACCTGATTGGCCAACACAGTTCTCAAGGTAGGTGCATGATTCAATCGCAATCCAGAAGTCATAGTTCGGCAACTCTCCGGCTGGAATCGATGGCGATCGAGCTTCCGGCGGTAGCGGGTCATCCCAACCGGGCGCCCTTTCGAGGGGTGCTGACGTTTGTGGATGTTCCTTCGAACAAAGCGCCCGCTGGGGCGCAGGGGCACCGGGTAATGCTTACACGTGCCGCCACAAAACGGGCTCTGCCCTCCCTGTTAGGGATGGCTTTGGATTACGCACCCACACTCGACCGGCATGACGCGCGACGCAAAGTCGGCGTAATCACCAGCGCGGTGATGGCTCAAGCGGATGGACGGCTGGCGGCATCCACGGCTAGAACGGGCGCGGGTAGCCTGGCAGCAACCTCACAATCTTCGAAGCCCGCGCACTCTCCCGTGCGGAAGATTCGGGCGGGTGGAGATGGTTTGTCGGCACCACCTCCCTCCGCGACGGGAAGCAGGTTAGCAGTGAGCAACACCGTCCCGCGAATCGACGTGGCGGGATTCATCTATGCCCGTGATTTTCCGGAGTTGATCCGGGAGATGAAAGCCGGGGGCCGAAGCCGGCTGGGGATGTCCTACGAAATCGCCGAGGCGCGAATTGACGATTTGCGGGCCAGCATCTGGACGATTACGGACTTCATGTTTACGGGCGCGGCCATACTTCGCAGCGACAAGGCGGCGTATGAAAACACGTGGATTGAACTGGAATAACCCGCCGCGCAGGATCTTCCCGTGAGAGCACACATCCAAAGTTAAACAATTTCACAGAGAGCGGAATCAGAAAGAAGGAGCAACATGGACGAACAACTCGCACAGACCATTGAGCGGCTTGCCGCAGCGACGGAGAGCCTGCAGAACGTGCTGGCACGCCTGGATGGACAGCAGGAGGTCCTGACCACAAAGATTGACCATATCGCCGCGACTCTTGAGGAGTCGGGAGCGGCGAGTGCCATGCCTGACATCCATTCCCAGCGATTGGCTGAGCTTGAGCAGGAGAACACAGAGCTGAAGGCACAGGCGGAGCGGCTTGGACGCAAAACCCTTTCGCCGGTGGCTTCGACACTGCTCTCGAAAATAGGCGGAGACACACAGAGCTTCGAGGCCAGCACGCTGGACAAAGCATTGTCCCCTCTCAGCCTGGAACAACGCATTGCCGTAAAGGCCGAGATGGCCAGGGCCGGACTCATCGGATAGCCTGCGATCCACGCAGCAGCTTCAATCTCTATCAATCCAACGTGCAAACCCAGCTGGCGATCACGCCAGACCGGCAAGCGGCCCATGCTCGCGGGCCGGAACTGTCGTGCCCGATTCCAAGAGAAGTCCGCATGACAACCGTTTTTGATTTTCAACAATTTCATTTTTCAACATCCATCAAAGGGAGAACACATGAAACCACAGTTTTTAGACCTGAACGCCGCGGCCGACTTCATGGGGCCGGGAGCGGTTGAGGTCAATCGTTACCAGAATGAGATCACCGACCTCGTGCGGCGGCGTGGAGCTTTTGGACAGCGAATCAAGCAGGTGCCGGCAACCGGACATCCTTCGCGATTCTTCGAGCAGACAGCGATTCCTCTGCTTACGGCGGCGCAGGCATTCGTGGATCCGCGGAGCATCGTGACCACGGTTGCGTCGCCCACCCGCGTGGAGCGTAGTGTGCCGCTGAAGGCCCTGGTGTCGCAGATCAACTACAACCTGTTCGACGTTGAGGTGGGCTCGCAGCAGAGCCAGTTTGCATTCCTGCAGGCCAAGGATCTGGCGGATGCGGTGGATGGCCTGCTGCGCGTACACGATGTGGCGCTGTGGAACGGCAACGACACCTCGCTCTCCACTCCCACGACAACGCAATACTACGGAGCCACGGCGCAAATTGCCGGCGGCGGCAACGTGGCGACGATTGCCACGACCGACAGCATCGTGGACGGCATCAAGGGCGTAGTGGCGCAGATGGTCTCGGGCTCCTCTTTCGAAGTGCGCCCCACAGCAATCTACGCCAACCCGGTGCTGCTGGACCTGATTGACCGCGAGATGAAGTCGCAGTTCAACGTCGTGCTTTCAACAACGGAAGTAGTGGGCGGGCTGAAGGTGAAGACGTTGTCCACACAGGCGGGCGAGCTGCCGCTGATTCCTGAGTGGTCGTTGAGCTACACAGGAACCCCGGGAAGCGGAACGGCGGTGCTTCCGGCCTACATCGTGACCGAGGACATGATCGAGTACCACTGGCTGACGGATCCGAATCCGCGAGTATTCCAGCTTGGCCTGACGGGATCCCTGGCATCGCAGATGGTCGCGGTGAAGTTTGGCGCAATCGTGGTAAAGGGCGCCAATTACGCGCACTACAAAGTCAACGTCAACCGGTAACGAGTCGCAGATCCAGTTTTCAGTTCCTGGACTTGATGGAACTGAGCCGGCTGGGAGCTGTGAACTGGAAAATCGAGAGCCATGATCTACCTTGATCCTTCCGAATACGAGGCGTATGGATTGGAAGCCGCTACTCCCACATCGTGGGTGGCAGCGGCTTCCGCACTGATTGACGCTCACTGCCGACGTCCGACATTGTCGGTGTCACAGTATAAAGAGCGCCTGCGCCTCGCCGACGGGCGCAACACGGTTCGCCTGAGCTACCTCCCCCTGGCGACGGTTGCGCCCGCTTCGAGTCCGGTGGTCGCGGCAAGGGCACGCTACGGCGTGCCCCGCCGCGGCGAAGGCCAGGCTGAATTCGCAGGCGATGTGGCGCGAACGTTTGGCCTCCCCGGCTCATGGAGCAGCATGGACCCGGCAAGCCTGGATTTCGATTCGGCGAGCGGCGAGATCACGCTGCCCTCCCACCCACTGGGACTGGGCTTCAACGAGGTTGAAATTACCTATAACGGCGGCCTGGATGAGCTGCCGGCTTCCGTGAAATTCGCCTGCGCACAGATGGTCCGGAATGCACTGGCGACTCCAGCATTAACCGTACGCGCCAGCAGCCTGGATCGAATGCACTTTGAATATTTTGCCGACACCCTCATCGACCAGGGGGTTCGCAGACTGCTATCCCCTTATGTTTCCCAGAGGCTGGGCTAAGAAGCATCCGCCCTGGCCGGGGATCGCAAACTTCTCATGCCCGGACACTTTTAATTTACGACCGCAATGGTTCACTTATGCCTGAATTTGGACTTCCTCTAAATACGGCGCGGGGCTTTTCCCTGGCCCACTGCGCTGAATCGATGCTGCGCGCGATGGGAGGCGGAGAAGTGATGTTCCGCGTGCCCGCAGCCCTAGCCAGCGCGGGCGACCCGACACGAGAAGAACTCGGGTTAGAGCCTGTGCCAACCGAAGATATTGCGGTTTCCCCAGTGCTGGCGCAGCGGGATGCCGACGGCTTCAAGCTGCTGATGTCTTCCAAGTCGCTGGAGGATCAACTGCAACGGCGGGGCGAAAGTGCGGACACTCTTTTGCAATCCGTGATTTCAATAGTGACGGGAGAGCGCACGCTACGAGTGCAGAGCTACTCCGTGGAAGTGTTCGCCGGCACTGTTTACCTGTATCGAATCATCGCAACCGAGTAAGGACCCCGATGCAATCTGCAAAAGATAGTGTGTATGTTGCATTTCGAGAGCGGCTGGCCGTGGTGAATTCCCAGCGGACGATCGAAATTGCCGGAAGAACGCGCCCAGCAGTAACCACCCTGGAGAACAGTGCGATAAGCGCTCCCGCGACGAATGCCATCCGGCGAGATACGTTCGAGCTGAAATGGGGAGCGGCCGAGGTTGTGGAGAGCACCATGAGTGCGCGGCGGCAGATGATGAAGATCGAATGCCAGATTTCTTATAAGACCTCCGGCGACGACCCGGCAGGGGCAGACAGGGGCCGCACCCTCGGCGCCATGGATGCGGAACTAGTGGGGATGTGCACGCCACTGCATACGGCAAAGCAGGATTACAGCCAGTCACCGCCTGCGCCTCTCGGTACCACGGTTTTCTGGGGGCATCCGCAGTTCGGAGCGGTAGAGGACAAGGCAGGAGTGCTCCACCGGACTGCCACGCTATCCGTTTTCTTCTTTCCTGAGGTGAGCGCTGCATGAGCACAGCATCGTTGCGCCCACCAATGTCCCCGATTTCGCGCCGCGTACGCGCTTACTTCGCCCCTGTGGCGCGCGAATCGGGCACCCCCGAGATATTCGATCCGGCGAAGCATGGCCTGTTCAATTTGGACGCGCCGCCCGCACGCTGGATCGACCTGGGCTGGATCGAAAACTTCAAACGAAGCTCCGCCACCCGCCTTGAAGTGCTGCGTGCGGGTCCGAAAGGAGCGCCCGCAGCCCAGGTGCGAAGCAAGCTGGAGGCAAGCGTAGAGTTTGAGTTCCGGGAGTGGGGCAAGCTGCAAATGGCCCTGGCCGGCGGCTCACAGCATATGAACGTTCTGGCCGCGGATATCAATGCCGACGCGGCAGGCTCCGGGGGAGCGCCCATAACGGGCGCGGCTGTTCTGCCGGGATCAACGGCGGTCGAGCTGATTCTCGGTGCTGGGGCGATTGATTCATTTTCTGCTGGTGATGTGGTGGCAGTGGACGCCGATTACCAGCAAGAGACCGGATATGTGGGGGCTCCTGTCAGCGGCTCCTTTGTGAAGAACGCTCTCGATGTGCTGTTCGACGCCAACTACCTGAGGCGTATTACTTTCAAGGTTGGCAGAATCACTGCCAAAACCGCGACTTCGGTCCTTCTGGCACAACCGCTAATCGGCGGAGTTCCCGCCAGCGGGAGCAGCGTACAGAAAGTAGTCGCCTTTGTTGACCGTGAGGGCGGCAGTTTTTTTCAGGAGTGGTCGGCGATATTCGTGATTGAGCCGGAATCCGGAGGCAGAATTTGTCTGTATTACCCGCGCCTTCAACCCAGCCTGCCCGCCGGAGAACAGGAATTTGAAATTGCCGCAGGCATAGTGGGGCACACGCTTCGTGCCTCATTCCTGGCTCTGCCTCATAAAGACATCAACGATAGCGAGCAGGTGCTTTGCTACCGGTCCTATTTCCCGGCCCCTAATGCCGCTCTGTACTAGCAGGCATAGTTTGTGGCGGTAGCGGTTCGTATCGAAACAGTCCCTTTTGCTAAATCCCATGATTCTTACGATCGACAATTTCGATGGCGCAGGCGCGCGCAATTACACGGGTCAACTCGACTCCGAACGGACGCCCAGACTGCACAGACGATTGAACCGTCCGAGCGAGTTTCGAGCATGCCTGATTGGCGAAGGCGCCGGGTTCGTGGTCCCCTTACCCAATGCACGGGTTACATTTGCGCGCCAGGATGGTCCAAAGATTTTTACCGGGTACCTCAGGGTATCCCCGGCGTATGAATACCTGGGATGGGGCGAGAGAGGGCCTGCCTATCGCTACGAACTCATTGCCGAGAGCGATGAGATGCTCCTGGACCGCAAGACACTTCCCCGCCGCGCTGCGTTTGCAAACCGGAGCGCCGGGCAGGTGCTGAAGCAACTCGCATCCGATCTGGGTCCGCCGGAGCTGGATGTTTCCGCGGTTCAAGACGTGGACACGCTGCTGTTCTACTCGGCAACTCCGCGAAAGACTTGGTCAGAGCACGCGGCGGAAATTGCAGTGCGCGTACGGGCCTGCTACCGGACTCACGACGGTGCCCTGCGTTTTGGGCCGACCGGGGCAGTTGAGCACGTGCTCGATGAAGCCGATCCGTCATTTTCGCCGGATCAGCTGAAGGTGGCGTCATCGAATGCCTCGGCCAACGATGTAACGATTCTTGGCCGAGTTGAGCCGCGCACCTATGTGAAGGACTACTTCATCGGAGATGGTTTCGGACTGCGCTATTTTCTTTCCGAAACTCCTTTCACGCGCAGCAACTCGGTATTTGTCGACGAAGAGTTCCGCGATGCCACGCTGCGGCCCGAGTGGTGGACACAGACCGATCCGGCGAGCGCGATCTCCGTAAGCGGAGGCAAGCTACGAGTCAATGGCGGCACCGGATCGGCCAATCAAACATTGGTTTCTTTCGTGGAACGCCTCGAACTCGGAGGAGCACTACAACTTCAGCATGGAGATGTTAGCTTCAGCGCGTCCTCGGACGGAATCCTGGGTGGCATTTACAACGGGGCAATCAGCGCGGGGAACTGCATTGCAGGCTTCCGAATCACCCCGTCGGGAAGCGAATCGCAGATCACGGCGCTAATCAATGGGGCAGCTTACGGAACACCCGTAAGCACGGTAGCGGGAAGGCGCTACGTTCTGGCGACCCGCACTTATGCTCGCGAAAGCTATCGACGGGGCCAGACCTTCCACTCCTCCCTGCACCCTGCAGGGAGCGGCATTGGCAGCGCACTTATCTCATCCGATATCCGGATCGTGCTGGAAGTCCGCGAAGTGGACCCCAATAATCCGGCATCTCTCGTGGCGCCTTCTACCGTGCTTTATGACGATGTAGTGGCCAACGTCCCCGATTACTGCAACTACAGCCTGGTGAATGCCACGAACATGCACTGCTCCTTCACCTTCACACGATTGATGAGGGCGGTGGACGCGGAGGTTCGAAGCGCATTGCCCAGCCAGCCTTATCGTACCCGGCTGCTGGGAGCGCAGGTCGAAGGAGCGGAGTGCCGAGTAACCGCGGCGGGCGAACTATGGTTCTTCACGGCGAATGTGCCGGCGTCGAACGAAAAGATCGTGGTGCGATATCGAGCCAGCGGACGCTCGCAGGCGCGCCTGGTGGATAACGCAAGCGTTGCAGCCGAGGCTCGAGGGCAAGATACCGGCAAGAGGGGCGCCGTAAAACGCATCACGGCACCCGAGGCGCGGACATCGGAGGATTGCCGCAACGCTGCTCTCGCCTTACTGGACGATGGAACTCAAACGGCCTGGTCAGGCGAGTACAAGACATGGAGTGACTTTCTACCTGCCGGGAGTACCGACATTCATCCTGGCGATGCTGTCGCGGTACATGCACCTTCGCGAGGAGCGGATTTCACGGCTATTGTCCGGGAAGTGGAGTTGGAGGTTCTCGACCTCAATAATGACCGGTGTCTCTACCGCATCGCATTTTCCAACGATGCTGCCGCGTCTCTCTCGCTCGAGCTTGAGTCCGCTGGAAACTTTGCGGCTCCGGATCCGGTTTCCGCCACAGATAGCTTCTCGCTTCCGCCTTCGCTTGCCGCAGCAGAGGTGACCATTGTGAGCTCGACCAACGTAACGGTGGACACATTTGCCGATCCACCTTCTGGCGGCGGTTTCGAAGTACGTAGAAGCGATGCGGGGTGGGGGATGGACAACGATCGAAATCTGATTGGACGGTTCAACACCCGCGTGTTCGCGCTCCTTCGTCTTTCGCGGGTGCAAACCTACTATCTCCGGGCCTACGACGCATCGGCTCCTCCCAGATACTCAAGAGACTCGGTTCTGCTGCATGTGGATTACCCGCTCTGATCAACGAAACGGCTTTACAACGAACTCTTTTCGGAGCTTGCCACCGTGGACACGACACTTATCCCTTCCCAGATGACTGACTTTGAAAAACAGGTTCTTGCAGATTTAAGCGAGCTGAAAACCAATATGCACTGGCTGGTCGGCAACGGACAGCCCGGATGGATTCAACGGCTATCGGCACGTGTTGACCGGCATGAATCACTGCTGCAGCGAGCCGGAGGCATTGGTGCAGCCATTCTAACGGGCTTGACGCTGGTTCACCTGGCGATTGACTACATGAAATGGAAACGATAGGCGGCCATGAACCCGTCCGAGTTTGTGGCCGCAGCCACCACGGCGGCGCTGAAGGTATCGAACGTTAGCGGCCTTCTTCCGGGAATAACGGTGGCACAAGCGGCTCTGGAAAGCGCATGGGGAAACTCATGGCTCACGCGCGAAGCCCACAACTATTTCGGGATCAAAGCACACGGGACTCTGGCATGGATTGAGCTTCCTACCGAGGAAGTCGTCCGGGGAAGCCGGCTGACTGTGCGCGCGCGCTTCGCACGCTTCGGCTCGATGGAGCAGTGTTTCCATCACAGAGATCAACTCATCCGCAGCAGCAAGTACTATCAGGCTGCCTGCGCCGTTGCAAATCAGGCAGAAGCGTTTGTTCGCGCCCTGGCCGCACACTGGGCCACCGATCCCAACTATACGTCCAAAGTATTGGCGATCTACTCGAAGCATGGAATGAACCTGGTCGACAAACAATTCCTGGCCGGCGGTCTCCCTCCACAAGTACCCGCCTGACAGAGACCGGCTCAACAGCAAATGTGTGAATTCAACATAATCCAGAGGAGAATCAGATGAGCTTTCTGGCAAAGCTGCTCAGGGGAATCGCCTTCGTTCCCGCCGTAGTGCAGGGGATCGAAGGCCTCTTTGGCAGCAAGAGTGGAAATGAAAAGAAAGAAGCGGCCCTTTCCTTCATAGGCGCGGCTCTTTCCATGACCGAATCAATCGCCCAGCGGGATATCGTGGATGAACCTAAATTCCGCGAAGGTCTGGGAAAGATTATTGACGGCACAGTGCAGTGCCTAAACTCGAGTGCCTGGGCAGCCAGTAAGTAGTTCCGCTGAAAATGCAAAAGGCCGCGGAATACCCGCGGCCTTTTGCTTTCTTCTTGATCTCCGCCTTAGCGGCGGCGAGCAGACTTTTTGGAGCCGGCCTTCTTCTTGGCCCCAGACTTCTTTGAGCTGCTTTTCTTCGAGCTGGACTTTTTGGAACCGCTCTTCTTTTTCGCGCCGCTGCTTTTCTTGGGACTCTTTTTGGAGCTGCTTTTCCTGGAGCTGCTCTTTTTAGAGCTTTTCTTTTTACTAGCGGCCTTGCGAGCTTTCTTAGCCGGAGCTTTTTTGACCGGAGCTTTTTTGGCGGCGCTTTTCTTTACAGCCGCCTTCCGGGGAGCAGGGGGAGGCGGAACAAACTCCGCTACCAGAACCGGAGCGGGCACACTACCCATTCCGATTCCCGACTCTTCCTCTTCTTCTTCCTCTTCTTCGTAATCTTCGGCCAAATCTTCGCCGTAGCCACCAGCGTCGCCATATTCGTCTTCATCGTCACGAGCGTAGAGAGTATTGTCAAAAACCATGTCTTCCTCCTAATGGCGAACCGGCCCTAATAAATTAAAGCATGCATCCCGAAAAAATGGCTGCAACCAATGAGACACCTCGTTAACTACTCAACACAAGGCGTTTCAAAACCGGCGCGGATTATAGCACAGCGATAAGCAGGCCGGAACAAGGCAGACGAGCCGCTCCCATCGAGCAATCGCATGTAAGGCAGAGGCTTTAGCGGTCGTCATTCTGGAGGCGGATTACCAGAATCTCCCCGGGCCGAATTGAAGATGTAATCCGATTATCCCTTCGCAAGGCGGAGACCGTGGTGTTGTATCGTCCGGCAATGGTGGTGAGGCTCTCGCCGGGCGCAACCTTGTGGAATACTCGGCGAGCCTGGGCTGCCTGGCCTTTGTGGGTAGCTATCTTGTTGGAAGTTCGTATCTTAGCAGAGGTTTTCCGGATGGGACTGGAACTCCGGCTTTGATCCGGGGAGCTCATGGGCCGGTAAATCCGCAGCATGCGTCCAGCCTTGATGCTGTTTCCCTTCAATCCATTCCAACGGCGCAAGCGCTCCGGAGGAACCCCGAAATCATCCGCCACGGACAACACGGTATCGCCCTTGCGTACTTTGTAGCGAGTCACGCTGGCCGAGAATGAATTCGCTTCCAGGCTCGCCTTGCCGGGTGTTACCGGAATGATCAGACGCGATTCCGCCCTTAATTCGGGGCTTTCCAGGTTATTCACCTCGCGAATGGCGGCGGGGGTGGTGCGGTATTGGCGGGAAATTGCGGCGAGTGTTTCCCCTTCTCCCACCTTGTGATATCGCCAGGAGACTCGCATTTCCTTGGGAATGGAGGCGATCGCTTGCTGGAATCTCGCCGCGCTGCCTGCTGGAAGCCGCAGTTCGAAGCGCCCTTCTCGCGGTGTGGTCATGCGCAACAGGCTGGGATTGAGCTCCTGCAATTTCGCGGTTGTGCTGTCCACGCATTCAGCCGCAAGGCGGATATCGAGGGGATAGTCCAGCATTACGCGGTCAAAGGCTTCGGGCTTTTCCAGTTGCAACTCTTGCAGCCCATACTGCTCCGGATTCTTGGTCATCAGGATGACGGCCAGAATGATCGGTACGTAATTCTTAGTCTCTTGCGGCAATACATTGCGCCGGTACAACTCCCAGAAATCGGCGTAACCGGTGCGCTGCACGGCGCTTTGCACGGTCCCGGGGCCGGAATTATAAGCGGCCATTGCCAGATACCAGTCGCCAAACTGGTTATAGAGATCGTGCAGGTGGCGTGCGGCCGCGCGGGTGGACTTTTCCGGGTCCTGACGCTCATCGACCCACCAGTTGCGTTCGAGCCCGTAACCGCTGGCGCGGCTGGCCATGAACTGCCACATTCCACGCGCCCCGGCGCGGGAGAGCGCCAAAGGGTGAAATCCCGACTCGGCCTGAGCCAGATAAATTAAGTCCTGAGGAACTCCCTCTTCTTTTAACACCGTGAGAATCATGTCGCGATAAAGACCCGACCGGATCAATGTCCGCTCAAGAACTCCGCGACCGCGGCTGGAAAAGTAGGAGATGTATCCCGCGACCTCGTCCGTCACCATCAACGGCAGGTCGGAGCTGGTGACCTTTACCTCAGCCTCGGCCTTGGCCTTCAGGCGGGGATCCGCCGGAAAGGTGACCGAGTTGGCCTCGTCAATCGGCGCAGGCTCAAGTTTCTGCTCGGTAAAGCCGTCGCCCTGCTTCAGGGCGGCGATTTCCAGAACATTCACGCCTTCTACAATCTTGTTGAACTCTCGCTGCAGGCGCTCGTCGGAATGAATGTCAAAACCACTGCTCAACATCACGCTGAACGCCCGGTCGAAATTCTCCCTCGCACCTTCCATGTGGCCTGCGGCATATTCGGCCTGGCCAGCCTGATATGCATTCTCCACCTGGGCGATCAGAGTCTCGACGGGATCAACATCGGGGATGGGAACTTTTTCCTGGGCAGCCGCCGCCGGGACAGGAAGCGTGGGAGCGGTAGCGTTGGGCGCAGGAATGGCATTCGCTGGTTTTTTTTCCGCGGTCTTACAAGAGACCAGCAGCGCCAGAAAGCCAACCGCAACCCACCGATGTAAGCGCTCTTGAAGCATCTTCCCCCAATACCGTTACTTCTTCCCGAATCCGGAGTCCTGCCTCAAATCTGACTGGCTGGAATCGTACTGCCCACCCAAGGCCCGGTCAATCGACGCAAGCCAAGCGGAAGTGCCGCGTCCTTCGACCATTACGAACCATCAACCACCCCTGGACACCGGTAACCCACTACCCTGGCCTTTGCGGATTTAAGTCTCGGTATTCCAATAGCTTGCGAGATTGAACCGCAAGGCTGCGCTCGGCCTGCAATCCCTGTTTCTTATGCCTGACTGGGTGGAAGGTCTGGCTTCTTCCAACCTTATCTTCATCTTCATCTTCCAAACCTTCCAACCTTATCTTGTTTTTCCGCGCATTCGGTTGAAATGGCCTGCGAAGTTATCTAGAAAGTACACCCGCGAAATTAGCTCCGCAGAGCTTAGCTGGCGCGTAGACCCACCGCATCCTCACCGGCACTACGGTACGCCCAGGCCATGTGCGAGGTGTTGTGCGAGATGCCAACCCGGCCGGACGGGTCCAGCAGGATGATTCCTCCGTGACCGCTAAGCCTCCGCTGAAGATATTCGATGGCCATGGAAGCTGTTTGCTGCGGCGAGTTTCCTTCGGCCACACGATCCACAGCCCATTTACCCAATACCAGCTTCATGATTGGCTCGCCCCATCCGGTCGTGGAGACCGCCGCGCTTAAGTTGTCCGCATAACACCCGCATCCAATCAGCGAGGAATCGCCTACCCTTCCCGGAGTCTTGTTGGGGGTTCCGCCGGTCGAAGTCGCGGCGGCCAGATTTCCGGCCCGGTCGAGTGCTGCCGCTCCCACCGTACCTCCCTTTGGAGAGTTCGCAGAGGACTCCGTCCGCAGCCGTTCCAGACGCTCGACCTCTCGTGGAACAATCAGCTCTGAGTTTTCGCACATGTCCAACCCGCGTTCGGCGGCAAACTTTTCCGCTCCCGCTCCCACGAAATAAACATGCGGGCTCTCTTCCAGTATCTTGCGGGCAGCCCGGATCGGGTTGCGGATGTGCTCCACGCATCCCACTCCCCCGGCGCGCAAATGCGCTCCATCCATAATCAGCGCATCGAGTTGCACCCGCCCATCGCTCGTCAGATAACTGCCCCGCCCGGCATCGAAGACATCGTTGTCCTCCATAACCACCACGGCAGCTTCCACGGCATCCAGAGCCGGGCCACCTGCCTCAAGCACCCGCCATCCCGCAGCCAGGGCGGTTCGCATGCCGGCAAGATGCTCTGCCGCCAGTTCGTCCGGAATTGTCCCGGCGCCGCCATGCAAAACGAGAACCGGACGGGAGAGCGCGGAATTGGAGGCCGTTCGATTCAAGATCATTGATTAAGAATCATCGATTAAAAGATCGTCGATTTAACGACACCGATTAAGATCGTGGGAATCAAGACCCTCGGGATTGAAGGCCGCCGAGTCTTCGATCAAGATTTGCAGATCGGCAGGTCACCGTAGTTGCAGGACTTCTGACAGAAAGCTCGTTTCTGACGAAAGTGCGGGAAAAGCTCAATGCCTAGGATGGGGCTCCGCGCACAGCGTCCTGCTCCCGGCTTTTCGTATAGGTATAGATAATCCGGTGAACGACCGTAAGGTTTCCCAGCACGGCAATGACCCACAGTACGGGCGCCATGCGGTTGGTCAGCGCTCCCAGAATCACCAGCACAATCCTCTCGGGCCGCTCCATGAATCCAACCTTGCATTGCCCGATCAGGGACTCCGCCCGCGCCCGCGTATAGCTGATCATCACCGAGGTGATCATCACCACAGCGGTGAGCACGAGGTAGAAAAAACGATTCGCGCGCGCAAAATAAACCAGCACCCCAAAATACAGGGCAACGTCGCTATACCGGTCAATCACGGAATCGAAAAAACCGCCGAAGCTGGTAACTTTCCCCGTTGCCCTGGCGACCCGGCCATCCACCATGTCGAAGACGCCCGCCGCAATAACCACCATTCCGGCATACCGGAACAATCGGGCCTGATTGTCGCCGCTGGCATATCCGAATAACACCGCCGCTATCAGGTTAATCACTAGGCCGACGAATGTAAGCGCATTCGGAGAGATACGGGTCAGCGCCAGTCCATGCACAATTCTGTAGAGCAACAGCGCGCATGCTCTCCCGAATCCGCTGGTCCACGTCATTGCGCCTTCCGATGCTCCACATCAGAAGCCTCTTCGTCGTGGATGGTCGCCAGGGTCAGCACTTCCAGCTCCCGGTTTCCGTTGGGAGTAACCACGGTGACGGTATCTCCCACCTTCTTCCCGATCAGGGCGCGCCCAATGGGAGACGTGGTGGAGATCAGGCCCTGCGTCACATCCGATTCCTCACTGGTGACCAGCTTGTAATTGATCTCTTCGTTCTTGGTCGAATCGAAAACCCGCACC
>DASZRZ010000108.1:0-4277 GCA_035548935.1 Terriglobales bacterium | reverse complement strand
TCCCGCATTGCTGCCCGAGGGCCTGGAGATAAACGACCACGCAAAGCTGAGTTCCCCTCCGCCCCCGCTGAGCGAACCGCTCCCATCAAGGTGAACGGTGCTGCCGAGCAGGACCAACTGCTGAGGTCCGGCATTGGCGGTGGGTGGAGAAGGGTCCGTGGGCGTGGGAACCACATCCTGCGGAAGAACGTTAAAGGTAGCCGACGCTTTTTGAGCGCCGGTATTCACGATGACGGTTCGAGTGCCGGTGGCCGCCGAGGTATCGATTCCGATGTGTGCCGTCGCCGTGGTGAGACTGGTTACTTTGATAAGGGTGGCGCTGCCCAGTGGACCGTTTTCCACGCTGATGCCCGGGCCGAAGTTAGCCATGGTGGCGCCCTGAACGAACGTGGTGAAATTCCCCACGATATTGACGTCAAGGCTGGACCCGGCTTTGGACGAGTTCGGCGAAAACACAACCGAGCCCGCCGGATTGAGCGTCAACGATACGGTGTTGATGCTGACAAAAAAGATACCGTCCGTGGTGCTGCCGGTGATGGAAATCTTGTAAGGCGTCGGAGTGGTGACGACGATCGATTTGGGGATAAGAAAGGTGACACGCGAGGTGGTTCCTGCAAGCGCCGTTACAGAAAGAGCGGGTGTGGTGGTTGATGGTCCGCCCGCCGTGGGCTGCAGGGTGATGTTCGCCGAGGCGACAGAGCCACCGGGAAAGTTCGAGCCGTTGATACTGATGACCGTGGCTCCTGCCTGGCCCTGGGAAGGGATGGGAGGACTGAGCGTAAGCTGCGCCCATAGACCACTGGCGGAAAGACACAGGAACAGAACAACGGAGGCGGCTGTCCGAAGCCATCCGGTCTTGCCGTTGAGATCATTGGCCATATTATTTCCGAAGTGACTTTCCCCACTCTGTAATGAGAGGCAACGTCGTGACTTCGCTCAACGGCGCGAGGGCTCGAATCCCAGCTCGACTCCCTGGCTGTACGGAAGGCTGATAACGCAACCAGCTTCCCGGGCAACTTCAGAAACGAGCACAATCAGCGGACGCATGGTGGGCACAAAAAGAGTGCCGCAGCCATGCATCCGCGAGAGGCGCCGATCAATTCACGATTCCGTTTCAAGCAAACCTGTTGGGCCCTGATTCTGTTTCACTATCCGATCACCTGCGAGCGCCTGCGCGCTTCATGGCAAAAGCTGTCCCGGCAGAGGCCAGCAACGTGAGACATGAAGGCTCTGGTACACCGGTCGGTGAATCGGTAGGCTGATCCGTCGGCTGATCTGTGGGCTGATTGTCGGCGTAAAGCACAACGAACTGCCCGGTCAGCAAGCTGATATCGCTTCCGGTTGGAAGCAGCGTGGCGGAAACGTTGGCGTTTAACCCCTGCACAAAGCCCGTAAAGGTGGCAGAGGAGAACGTGGTTGTATCCGGATAGAGGGTAGTTTCAAAGTAGTCGCCGGCCAGCAGATCCGCCAGCCAGAACTCGACGCTGCCACCGGAGGTCGGGAATAGAGTGAGGTGACCGCCGGAGATTACGTACGGGTCCGGCGAGAAACCACCCCCATTACCGGTCTGATTCACAGTGAAGAATGCGTTCACTCCCACTCCACCATCGCCAGGAATCACTGTTTGAAAATCCAGCGTTCCCACCGCGATCTGATCTGCGAAAGCCGAGCCCATAAACAGCAATACGGCCATCGCGCATAAGGCAACTTTCACTTTCATGACTTCTCCAGGTTTTCAGGGCTTGGCCGTGCTCAAGGGGGGGCACTCCCTATGGAGCAATTGGGAAACCAAACCGAAAACATGCAAAGTCATCGAGTTAACGTTGCTCTTGGTGCGATGACTGCAACTTCTTGCAACCGATGTAGCCCTTGGCACTAATCTTCTGGGCTAATCCGGAACCTTTTAAAAGCGGGGTACGCCACCGGCGCACCCCGCTTGGAGTACTAGTACTGCATCCTTCTCAAAGCAGCCCGGGCTTCGGGGCTGCCCTTGCGAGCCGCTTCCTGGTACCACTTCTTAGCCTCTTCCGTACTGGAGGGCACGCCTTTGCCCTCTTCATAGAGGCGTCCTACCAGGAACAACCCGGTGGGATCGTTCTGGGCGGCGGCCATGCGGTACCACTTCATGGTCTGGGCCAGGTCGGGTTCTACAACACCGGCGATGCCGGCTGCGTAGATATCGCCAAGAGCGATCTGCGCATCGACAACTCCGAGTTCCGCACCTTTCACAAACCACTTGAGCGCCTCGGCATCGTTTTTGTCGATACCGACACCGTTCTGGTACATGTTGGCCAAGCGCATGATGGAAGCGACGTCCTTCTGCTCAGCGGCTTTCGTGTACCAGACAATCGCCTGCTTGGAATCCTGCTGAACTCCGAAGCCACCTTCGTACAACATGGCAAGCTTGGTCTGGGCCCGGACATCGCCCTTCTCAGCGGCTTTGCGATACCACTTGGAGGCTTCGGCGAAATCCTTGGGGACTCCGCGGGTCATGGTGTAGGTGTCGCCGAGCTGATCGGCGGCGTTAGCATCACCCGCCTCCGCTCTTTTCTTCAGCGCTTCGATGTCCGGCTTTGGAGTTTCCGCAGGCTGCGCCGCGGGGGCAGCGGTTTGGGCTGCCGCCGGTTTCGTGGCTGCATCCTGCGTCTTCGCGCCGGCTTTCGCCGTGGGGTGAGTTGCTGCCTGTGGTTGCTGCGCGTAGCACATTGCGCAGAGTATGACTGCGGTTGCACAAAAGATTCTGCTCATGGAAATTCTCCTCATATCCGGTTGCGTGTTGTGACTCGTTATCATCAGGTTCACTTTCAACGGGAGTTCACTTGTGAGACCTGGCTGACGGGAGCCGGTTTCCGGTTGAGTTCTTTTTGCACCATGTCGCGCAGGGTGTTGTATTCGAGCGCGCCGGTGAAAAATTGGCCATTGAGGAAGAAGCTGGGCGTTCCAGTAATCCCCAGCTGCTGGGCTTCTGTGAAATCGGCAGTGACGGCGGCAGTCTGTTCGCCGGAGTCAAGGCACTTGTCGAACCGGGCGGCGTCGAGGCCCAAAGTACGCGCATGCTGCTTGAGCTTGACGGGGTCGAGTTCGTTGGTGGTGAAGAGCAGGTCGTGGTATTCCCAATACTTGCCCTGGGTTCCTGCGCAGCGGGCGGCTTCAGCCGACTTCCATGCATGAGAGTGCATGGGAAGGGGCAGATCCTTGAAGACGACGCTGATCTTGCCGGCAAACTCCTGACGCAGTTTGCTGATCTGGGGGTGGGCCTTGGAACAATACGGACATTCGAAATCCGCGAACTCAACAATCTGCACCGGAGCGGCCTCGGGGCCGAAGCGGAAGGTGTTCTTCAGATTGATGTCTGCCTTGGGCGGAGCCAGGGTAATGAGCACGTTGGAGGCGGTGCGTAACTTCTCCAGGTATTCCCCGCGGGCCTTGGCCTGGCGCAGCTGACGGATATGCTCAAGGATTTTGACTCGAACGGACTCGTAGGTGTCCTTGCTGTTCAAGCCTTCGAAATAGACCTGGAGCTGATCCTCGGTGGGATCCTTCACCTTGCTCATGACTTCACGGTCGAGAAGCTTCTCAACGGTGATGTTGGCGCGCTTGGCTTCCGCAGCCAGCAAGTGCTCGTCAATCACATCATCGAGCGCCTTCTGCTCTGCCTGGTAGAGCGCATAACGTGCCTGATGGAAGCGGTTACCTTGCTTCTGTTCCAGTTCGGCGCGGGTGATCTTTTCGCCGTTTACCTCGGAGACGACTTCGGTTGGGTTTTGCGCAATCGCCATGCTGCCGAGGGTGGCGCACAGTAGTGCACAGTGAAACAACTTACGCATGAGCTGCATCTGCTCTCTCCTGTTTCGCATTTGTAATTTCCGGGTGCCAATCGGGTGCTACTTGTGAATCAGGGGGAGGGAATCTGCATGCCGTTAACCGGCGATAGTAAGTTGCGGCTCAACGCGGCGCGTCGCAACTGTTTGTTGTTACTCAACACATTCACCACTGTCAGATACCTCTTGAATCTTGGTGGGGTTCCGTACCGGACAGCGCTTTTGCCGTCCGGTACGGCTCCCAACCATGGTTCCTGAGAACCGTGATCCACTAATGTTTAGTGGGTCGGATCAGGAGGTCCGCAATCGCACTTGCCTTTGCCCGTGCCGAGGAAATGCACGAACGAGCAAGCCAGCGGCAGGAAAGCCTGCTCCTGGCTGCTCAAGTAGCCAGGCGTGAAGGCGGTTTCGGTCGTGACGAACTGACCGGTTACCGGCTGCTGAATGTGCGTTCCG
>DASZRZ010000107.1:0-2575 GCA_035548935.1 Terriglobales bacterium | reverse complement strand
TTGATCGCGGTGAGCTATGAAGACTGCAATCGAAGGTCTTGAGCGAGAAGCTCCCAACCAACAGCGGACCAGATATGGAAGCGCAACGGCATGCCTGATGGCGCTGCTTTTGACGGCTGTCCTGCTGCCGGCGGCGGCCTTTGCCGAAAGCTGCACCAGCGGCTCTGAGATTGAACCCGCCACCCGGGCGTCATTGGAGCGCGCCACTCAGGGCTTCCTGCAATCCATCGCGTCCGGAGATGTGGCTTCTTTGCGCGCCAGCGCGATTGCTTCCCTGGCATCCGATTTTGGCGGGGTCGAAGCGGCGGTGGGACAGAATCAGGCGGCGGCGAAGAGCGGGAAGATGACCGTCTCCAATATCTTCCTTTTGCAGGCAGAGGGCAGCGCTCCGGCGCCACGCGCCGAATTCTACTGCGGCATCTTCAACTCCCCGGATCGCACTACCTTCGTGTTCCCGGATTTGCAGCCCGGCCGGTATGCCGTGGTTGTGGAGGAAGCCGTCGATGCCCAGGGCCAGACGAAGGCTTCGCCCGCGGACCCAGGCGCTGGCCCATCCCGGGACCCTCTGTTTGTCACCATGGTGCTGAGCGAGCAGCAGGGCGCATGGAAGCTGGCCGGACTGTTTATAAAACCCAAGGCGCTGGGTGCGCGGGATGCCGATTTCTTCCAGAACAAGGCGCGGGAGTTCAAGGCCAGGGGAGACATTCTGCTGGCCTGGCTCCATTACCTGCAGGCATGGGATTTGATGGGGCCGGTGAGCTTTATGTATACCGGCCAGCGTGACAAGCTCGCCGAGGAGATGCAGAAGAGTAGGCCGAACGATCTGCCGACGGCAGAGATGCCCCTGCGGCTTGCCTCCGGTGGCAAGAACTTTGCGATTACGGATATTTTCCCCGAAGTGGTGGACATGCAGGGGCGCAAGGACCTGTACCTGATCATCAAGTACCAGGCGAGCACGGACGTTACCAACACGGCGCAGACCTTCCAGGCGAACCGCGACTCCATCCAGGCGGTTATTGCCAAATATCCGGCGGTGCGCGCATCGTTCGATGGGATTGTGGCGCGCGCGGTGGATTCCACCGGCCGCGATTACGGCACGCTGCTCTCGATGAAGGATTTGAAATAACGAATTTGAAATAACGAACGACTTGAAATAAAGCGGCAGCAGGCAGCGCGGAGATACTACAAAAGGCTCCGGACTCAAAAAGTCCGGAGCCTTTGATTTTTACCGCTGCGGGCGAGGCAGAGATCAGGCCTCAACCGCGGTGGCAAGGGGACGCGGAGCCATGACTGGGCGCAGCGGTTCCGTGAGGCCGCGCATAACGTGCTCGAAGGCGGGCACGTCGAGCGATTGGGCTCCATCGGACATCGCACGCTCGGGGCAGGGGTGGACTTCGATGATCAAGCCATCGGCGCCCGCGCCCAGGGCCGCACGAGAGAGCGGAGCAATCAGGCTTCTGCGCCCGGTTCCGTGCGAGGGATCGGCCACCACCGGCAGGTGCGACAGCTCCCGGGCCAGGGAAACAGCGGCGAGATCGAAGGTGTTGCGCAGCTCGGAATCGAAGGTCTTGATGCCGCGTTCGCAGAGCACGACATTGGGATTGCCGCCTGCCAGCAGGTATTCCGCCGCCAGCAGCCACTCTTTGACGGTGGCGGATGGTCCGCGCTTCAGCAGAATGGGAAGCTTCGCCTTCGCCAGGCGGCGCAGCAGGCTGTAATTCTGCATGTTGCGCGCGCCCACCTGAAGCATGTCGGCATATTCGGAGATCTGGTCCACGTCCTCGGTGGCCATGACCTCGGTGACGATGGGCAGTCCGGTCTCCTCCCGCGCTTCGCGGAGCAGCTTAAGGGCTTCCAGTCCAAAGCCCTGGAAGTCATAGGGCGAGGTGCGGGGTTTGTAGGCTCCGCCGCGGAGCATAACCGCGCCAGCGCGTTTGACGGCGTGCGCGGTTTCCAGAATCTGCTCGCGGGATTCCACGGAGCAGGGTCCGGCGATCACGACCACCTCGGGCCCACCGATGTCGATTCCGGCAACCTTGACGATGGTGCGGCCGGGTTTTACCTGGCGGCTTACCAGCTTGAAGGGCTGCGCGATGGGAACCACGTTCTCGACTCCAGGCGCTGCCGCCAGAGCCTCGAGCACGTGACGATTGCCGCTGCCACCCACGCAGGCCACAATTGTCCGGCTGACCCCGCGCGTGACATGCGCTTCGTATCCCGCCTCCCGTACACGATCAATAATGTGTTGCACCTGCTCCTCGGTAGCGCCTTCCACCATGTTGACGATCATCTCTGTGCTCCTGTAAGTCCTGATATCGTTTGCCAGCTGAATTTCATAAATGTTTCCAAACTGTCCCCAAAAACAGAAGAGCCGCGATTCGGGAATCGCGGCTGCCAAGGCTGAAAACTTGTGCTTCGATCAGGGCTAACTACCTGCGCACATGCTTCACCCGCGCCGCTCCTCCCACCAGAGGAAGCAGGCAAAGGTAAAGTAGCTAAATCGAAAAGTACGCATAAATAAGCCCAACGCGGCTTCAAACTATAAGCGGCCTTCCCGTGGGAGTCAATACCCCCC